>JAZRFO010000056.1:0-5082 GCA_045643685.1 Acutalibacteraceae bacterium | reverse complement strand
ACGTTCTTGAGTTCGTCAAGAGCCACAGGCAAGCAGCCTTTCTTTATATAAATCTTTTCAGGGGCACGGAACCAAAGCATATTTTCCCTTCTTTCTGCAACTGTTTTGATATTTAAAAGGTGTTTAACACCAACGTTTTCGGAAACTGAGTTACCGCCCCAGGAACCGCAACCAAGAGTAAGTGAGGGTGCAAGCTTGAAGTTGTAAAGGTCACCGATACCACCGTGTGATGAAGGTGTGTTAACAAGAATACGGCAAGTTTTCATTCTTGCAGCAAACGCATTGAGTTTTTCTGTTTCAGTTACTTCGTTGAGGTAAACTGAAGATGTATGACCGTAACCACCGTCTGCAACAAGCTGGTCTGCTTTATCAAGTGCTTCTTCGAAAGAAGTTGCTTTGTACATAGCAAGTACGGGTGAAAGCTTTTCGTGAGCAAATTCTTCGCTGATATCAACGCTTTCAACTTCACCGATAAGAATCTTTGTTGCTTCGGGAACTGTTACACCTGAAAGTTCTGCAATCTTTGCAGCGGGCTGACCAACGATTTTTGCATTAAGTGCACCATTGATGATGATTGTTTTTCTTACTTTTTCTGTTTCTGCTTCGTTAAGGAAGTAGCAACCACGTCTTGCAAACTCTGTTTTAACTGCATCGTAAACATTTTCAAGAACGATAACTGACTGCTCGGAAGCACAAATCATACCATTGTCAAATGTTTTTGAGTGAATGATGGAGTTAACTGCAAGAAGAATATCTGCAGAGTCATCAATAATTGCAGGTGTGTTACCTGCGCCAACACCGAGAGCGGGTTTACCACTTGAGTAAGCAGCCTTAACCATACCGGGGCCACCTGTTGCAAGGATGATGTCTGCCTCTTTCATTACTGTGTTTGTCATTTCAAGAGAAGGAACGTCAATCCAGTCGATAATTCCTTCGGGAGCACCTGCTTCAACTGCAGCTTCAAGAACGAGCTTTGCAGCAGCGATTGTGCAGTTCTTTGCTCTGGGGTGAGGAGAGATAATAATTGCATTTCTTGTTTTAAGAGCAAGAAGACATTTGAAAATTGCAGTTGATGTGGGGTTGGTTGTGGGAATAACCGCAGCAACAACACCAATGGGCTCTGCAATCTTTTTAGTACCGAAAGCCTTGTCTTCTTCGATAACACCGCAGGTTTTTGTTTCCTTATAAGCATTGTAGATGTATTCGGAAGCATAGTTATTTTTAATAACCTTATCTTCTACAATACCCATACCTGTTTCTTCAACAGCCATTTTTGCAAGAGGGATTCTTGCTTTGTTTGCTGCAGATGCGGCTGCAAGGAAAATCTTGTCTACCTGTTCCTGAGTGTAGGTAGCAAATTTTTTCTGTGCCTCTCTTGTGCGCTCAATTGCTTCCTGAAGCTTTTCAACGCAATCGATAATTTCGTAATTCATTGTCTATATCCTCCTGATTTAATATACAATAATAATTTAATTCGGGAATGGCGTACCTCTCCCTGAAGTTCGTTATTATTTTAACAACTTTTCATCTTCTTCGGAATTCTTAAAACATATAAGCAGTGTTATCAAAAATGATAATACCCAAAAACAATAAAAACCCACCCGAACGGAATACCGTTCAAGTCGGTTTTTAAATATGTTTACGTCTTGATTCACACAGGGCAGTGATAAACTGTCTGTCAAGCTTAGACAGTTTGTATCCATTTTTGTAAATAAGGACATCTTTATATACTTTTTTATTATCCGCACATTTCTTCTGAACTAAGTTGTAGCGTTCAATAAGACTTTTTGGTGCGGGTGAAACCCACATAAAGGTTTCAGGATTCATTGATAACAAATCAAATTGACTTGCTCTTTCAAAGATATAAATTCTGCGGTTGATATTATCGGAAAGTTCTTCCTTAACAACCTTTGACAAAGGCATCGACGGAACATAGGGGTCGGCATGAGCAATTTCAATATAATCCTTTAAATCCTCAAAAGAAATGTTCTCTTTTTGTGCCAAAGGGTTATCGGCACTCATTATAAGAGAATAGGTAAATTCGGTTACCAATTCATATTGAAAACCCTTTTCTTCCAACATTGATTTAAAATATCTGTCGTAGTTTTCGGCATAACGGATGATACCCAATTTATAATCGTGCTCGAGCATATTGCGGATTGTTCGTTGGGAATTGGTTTCTTTATAGAATATTTCTGCCGGGTCACCGGTCAGGGATTTTGAAAATTCCGCAAAGGCTTCAGAAATGTAACAGGCACGGGGTACGGAAATGGAAAACTCCTGTTTTTTGGCAGTCCCCTTTTTATAAAAATCCTCTACCTGTTCAATCTGACCGATAATTCTTTTGGCGAAGTTTATAAACTCCTCACCCTCAGGGGTAAGCTCCATACCCTTGGTGGTACGCTCAAAAATAGTAATACCAAGGTCTGACTCAAGTTCTTTGATTGAACGGCTTATGTTGGGAGTGGCAATAAGCAGGGTTTCAGAGGCTTTGCCCAAAGAGCCAAGCCTTGCAACTTCTACAGCGTATTTCATATGCAGTAAATTCAAAAAAATCACCACCCGTTATCATAAATCGATTATAACACTCAATTTTCCAAAAATCAATAAAAAATAAAGGAAGTGCAATGCACTCCCTTTACTTATTTCGTAATTTTCAATTATATAACAGGCGAAAAACGACTTATGCGCAAAAAGCGGAAATTATCTAATACCGTAGTTCTCGATAATATAGTCCATATCCTTATCTCCACGACCGGAAAGGTTAATAAGGATTGAACCGTGGTCCATAGTCTTTGCAAGTTTCATACCATAAGCAACGGCATGAGAGCTTTCAATAGCGGGGATAATACCCTCAAGACGTGAAAGTCTGAAAAATGCGTCGATAGTTTCTTCGTCATCAACTACGTCATATTTTACTCTACCGATTTCCTGCAAGAAAGCGTGTTCAGGACCTGATGAAGGATAGTCAAGACCGCTTGCAACGGAGTAAACGGGAGCAGGTTCACCATTTTCATCCTTAAGCATAATACTGTTGAAGCCGTGCATAACGCCCTCTGTACCGTACTTAAGACTTGCGGCGTGGTCACCGAGCTTGGGACCTCTGCCAAGAGGTTCAACACCGTAAATATCAACAGGGTCATTAAGGAAGCCTGCGAAAAGACCTGCAGCATTTGAACCACCACCCACACAAGCAACAATTGAAGTGGGAAGGTTACCTGTCATTTCAATGAACTGTTCTCTTGCTTCGATACCAACAACGCTCTGGAAGTCACGTACCATCATGGGGAAGGGATGGGGTCCTAAAACTGAACCGATGCAGTAAATGCTTTCGTTATACTCTTTGCTATATGCATCAAAAGCTGCGTCAACCGCCTCTTTGAGAGTCTGAAGACCATGAGTAACCTCTACAACATTTGCACCGAGAATTTTCATTCTTGCAACGTTGGGAGCCTGTTTTTTAATGTCAACAGAGCCCATATAAATATCGCATTCAAGACCGAAGTAAGCTGCAGCAGTTGCGAGAGCAACACCGTGCTGACCTGCACCTGTTTCTGCAATAACTTTTTTCTTGCCCATATATTTTGCAAGAAGTGCTTCACCCATACAGTGGTTGAGCTTATGAGCACCCGAATGGTTTAAGTCCTCACGCTTTGCGTAAAGCTGAACCTTACCACCCAAAGCATCGGAAAGTCTTTCAAGATGTGTAACGGGTGTGGGTCTGCCCTGAAACTCTTTTCTTATTCTGCGAAGCTCTGCAATGAACTTTCTTGACTGGCAGATTGAGTAGTAAGCCTCTGTAATCTCCGCCATAGCGTCTTTGAGTTTATCGTCAATATAAACTCCGCCGTATTTACCGAAGTAACCGTTTTTATCAGGATAATTATTAAAATATGTATCAAAATCAATACCGTTATGTAACATTTTTATTTCCTCCAAAAATCAATAATTAAAATTAAAAGTTAAAGTCAAAAGCAGAATCGCCATCGTTTGGTTAATAACATAATTTTACTCCTTTATTAAAACAAAAAATCCTTGACAGAATTTTAGTTTCTGTCAAGGACGAATAAAACTTATCCGCGGTGCCACCCTGAATTTGCGAAAAATCGCACTCTTAGCGGAGTACAAACATACTCCCGACAACTAACGTATGCCATACGTTGCAGAATACTTTGCCAAAAGGCATTTGACTGCACCCTCAGCGGCCCATTTGACGACTTGTTTCCTGCCCGATTCCAGCTACACGGGCTCTCTGTGAAGGCATCATCGCCGTTACTTCCGCTTCAACGGTTTGAATTAAATTATGGTTGAATTATATCACTCAGAAATAATTATGTCAATAGAAGATTTTACCTTTAAAAGCACGTTTAAATATTGACAGAACAATGCGTTCAAAGTAAAATATAGGTATCATTTAAGTAAAGAAGGTATCACAAATGAAAAACATACCCGTAGTGAAACTCGGTATTGTTGCCGTTTCACGTGACTGCTTCCCCATGACCCTTTCCGAGGGCAGAAGAAGTGCTATTGTTAAAGAATATTCCAAAACGGGCGAAATTTATGAATGCCCCGTTTGTATCGAAAATGAAAATGATATGCTCAAGGCTTTAGAGGATGTTAAAAACGCAGGTTGTAATGCCCTTGTTATATACCTTGGTAACTTTGGTCCTGAATCATCCGAAACACTCCTTGCAAAGCTTTTTGATGGTCCTGTTATGTACTGTGCTGCAGCCGAAGAAAGTGAAAACGACCTTCTTGACGGCAGAGGCGACGCATACTGCGGTGTACTTAACTTAAGCTATAACCTTAAATTAAGAGAAATCAAGGCTTACATACCCGAATATCCTGTTGGTGATGCAGTTGACTGCGCTAAGATGATTAAAGAGTTCCTTCCCATCGCAAGAACAATCCTTGCACTCAAAAATCTTAAAATCATTTCCTTCGGTCCCCGTCCTCAGGATTTCCTTGCTTGTAACGCACCTATCAAACGTCTTTATGATTTAGGCGTTGAGATTGAGGAAAACAGCGAGCTTGACCTTTTCGCCGCATTCAACGCTCACGCAGGCGACGAAAGAATCCCCG
>JAZRFO010000055.1:0-3004 GCA_045643685.1 Acutalibacteraceae bacterium | reverse complement strand
TGATGGTGTTGCATACCTAAAACCACGTCACCGCGTTTTTTTGCTTCGTAAGTTTGCTCTGTAATCCACTCGAAATGCTCGTCGGAATAACCCGAACCGCCTTCACCATTCTGGTCGACAACAAGGCAGAAAACGGTTAGCCCCTCGCAAGGTCTTACAACGTACGAAACCTTGTCCTGATGTGTGTGAAATTCTGAAATCGCTTCACTTAAGCCATAATCACGATAGAATTCGTGTAATTCCTCAGGTGGGATTGTGTCAACATCGTTAAAAACCTGGTCACCATCAAAACGTCTGGGGTTACCATCGCAGCACCAGTCATGAGTAGCGGTTATAACGTAAACCGGCTTGTGCTTTTTAAACTCTGCAAGGAGTTCGCGCATTTCCTCGTGTGAACAACGTTCACCATCATTAGAAAGGTCACCTGCAATTAAAAGAAACTCCGCGTCGGAATTAATAATTTCTTCAAAAGCGGCGGAAACTGTACCTTTGCTTTTAGCAAGCATTTTCTGGTCTGAAGCCTCGCGTCTTTCGTATGCCTTACCTGTAATACCCAATTTTTCAGAGTAGTAGTGGGGGTCGGCAATTACTGCAAATTTGCTCATTTAATCAATCCTTACCAGTGAATATAAACTGTTGAACCTGAAACCTTATATGTAATGGGGTCTAAAAGAGAAGTTTTAGCGGTCTCTCTAAGACTCTTTACGAAAGCCTGAGCCATCTGCTTATCTGTAAATGTCAATGTCATATCAAGGTCAATAAGAAGGGGTACGCCTGAATGGAAAACCTTAAATCCTGTAAGCCACCAGTGTTTTTCGGGACCTCTTGAGAATACTAATTCGTTCTGGTTGTAGAAGTCAAACTGCATCTCAATTAAATCTTCGTCATCGGCACAGTCATACTGGAAGTTTCTTTCGGGGTCGCGGTTATAAAGACCGATTTCTGCACCGGATGTAATACCGTACTGACCCTTCCAAATCTGAATCATCCATTCACGGCCGTCGTATTCGAACTCAATTCTCTTGGTATCGTAAATCATACCTGCAAGAGGAGCCGCCATATCATAAACAAGGTTGAAACCGAACTTTCTCTGAAGGGGATTCATTTGTGAATAGTAAATGCCCTGTTTTTCATCATATTCGAAACCGGCAATCTGAAGTATTTTACCTGCAGTATTGGGGTCTTTGGTTGCGAAAAGTAAGTCCTGAATTTCTTTAACTGATAAATTTTCAATTTCTTCGTTAGTCAAAGGTTCAGTAACATCAACAACAGGTGTGTTGGTATTAGGTGTTGTAGTGCTGTTGTTGGACTGTGTTGTACTGTTATTGGGTTTTGTTGCGGTGTTGTTTGAACCGCCATTGTTTGTTACGGGTGTGTGTGTCTGTGCCTGTGTTGAGGGGGGGATAACGTTTGCACTGTCCGTAACGTTCTGGTTATTACCGGTCACATCACCGTAAACCTGAGAATTTCCGATATTTACGGAAACATCTGTGTTTTCCTTGTGGAAAATTGACCTTGTGAAGTCAACGATTCCGCAGCCGGAAAAACAAATAACTATTACGAGAAGCATTGCAATAGCCGAAATTGGTCTTGCGAATCTTTTCATTAGAAAAATCACTCCTTACATACAGATATAAATATAACATAAAAAAAATTACTTGTCATCATATTTTTACTAATTTAACAACAAATTAACAAGATTGACAAATTAACTACAGAATAATATAATTTATGGTAGATTTAAGAGGTGATTTTATGTACACTGAATTGAAAAAAATTGTTTGCGAAGCTAATATTGAGCTTCACTCTTTGGGCCTTGCTCCCTTTACTTGGGGTAATGTTTCACAGGTTGATCGTAAAAATGGAGTTTTTGCCATAAAACCCTCAGGGGTGCCTTATTCCGAACTTACTCCTGAAAAAATTGTTGTTGTTTCTTTATCAGACGGTAGTGTTGTTGAGGGTGATTACAATCCTTCATCAGACACCCCGACCCATTATGTTTTATATAAAGAGTTTGAGGAACTGAATGGTGTTGTTCACACTCATTCTGTAAATGCTTCTGCATTTGCTCAGGCGGGTAGAGATATTCCTGCTTATGGTACAACCCATGCGGATTTTTCATACACACCCGTTCCCTGTACAAGGGCCCTTACTAAGGAAGAAGTAGAGTCCGAATATGAGCTTAACACAGGTAAAGTTATAGTTGACCACTTTAAGGCGAATGAACTTGATGTTCAGTCAACTCCTGCGGTGCTTGTTCGCTCTCACGCTCCCTTTGCTTTCGGTAAAAATGCAAGTGATGCGGTGCATAACGCGGCAGTGCTTGAGATAGTTGCCGAAATGGCACTTAAAACAGAAATCATAAATGCAGAAACCAAAGATATCGATTCATATCTTTCGGATAAACATTATTTCAGAAAACACGGTAAGGATGCTTATTACGGGCAAAAATAATTGATATGACAGATTTTACGCATTTACATCTTCATAGTGAATATAGCCTTCTCGATGGTGCTTGTCGCATCGGGGAGGTAGTTTCTCTTGCCAAAAATCTTGGACAAAAAAGCCTTGCGGTTACTGACCACGGAGTTTTATACGGCGCGGTTGCTTTCTACAAAGCCTGCAAGGCGGAGGGTATTAAGCCTATAATCGGTTGCGAGGTATACGTTGCGCCCCGTTCAAGATATGACAAGGTTCACGGTGTTGACAGTGCAAGATATCACCTTATCCTTTTGTGTAAAAATGAAACAGGCTATAAGAATCTTTTAAAACTCGTTTCTTCTGCGTGGGTTGAGGGTTTTTATACCAAACCCCGTGTTGACAGGGATTTATTAGAGGAATACCACGAGGGGCTTATTGCATTGTCGGGTTGCCTTTTCGGTGAGGTTGCACAGAAAATTGTTCAAAGAAATCCCGAAGAAGCAGAAGCTACAGCTTTGTGGTACAAAAATGTATTTGGTGAGGGCAATTATTACCTTGAAGTACAGAATCACGGTATGATTGA
>JAZRFO010000054.1:0-1818 GCA_045643685.1 Acutalibacteraceae bacterium | reverse complement strand
AGCGAATGACGGGCAGAGCCCGTCAAGTCCGGTCACCGGCACCAAATAGAGAATTTGCACTTTTGTGTGAATTCTCTATTTTTGTTTTTGGGAAGAATAAGGACTTGAACCGGTCCTCGGCGAAGCCGAACACAATCGGGTGTTCGCGCAGCGAATGACGGGCAGAGCCCGTCAAGTCCGGTCACCGGCACCAAATAGAGAATTTGCACTTTTGTGGTTTCTCTTTATATTTATGCTTATTTCCACATATCTTTTCTCTTGCAAGCATAAAAACATTGTGTTACAATGATTTCAAGAGGTGAATGCGATATGAAATTCAGACTGAACATTAATATTAGCGATGAAATCTATTATGATTTCAATAAGTTTTGGTTGCTTCATAGTAGTAATAGCGCCAAAACAAGAACGTTGGCGCGCATAACCGCTATTCTTTTGTATATTATTTTCGGTTGGTTATATTATAAGGCGGAGGGCTTCTCTGTCAATACCGGCGTTTTTATAGGTTGTTTAGTCGTTTTTATGACACTTGTGCAGATTTTTATGAAAAAAATATTGTGGCTTAACTTAAAGTTGCGTCTTAACACCAAAAAGAAAAAAGGTGAGTTGAAATATACTAAGTCATCGGTTTATGAATTCTGTGACGATGTTTTCTACGAAACAACGGATGTTGAAAAATGCGAGATAAAGTATAACGCAATTGAGTGTGTGCGCATTATCAAAGGGAATATGGTACTTCTTCAAAGAGGTGAGTTTTCGGCATATATAGTGCCCATTTCCAGTTTCATTTCAAATGAGCAATACGATGCTTTTATCGATTTTATAAAAACCAAATGTCCTAAAATTGATTTTTACGAAAAAATCTGAAAATAAAAAAGGGGAATAGTTATGAAAACCACAAAGAAAATTGTATCCGTTTTAATTGCCTGTATTGTGCTTTTAATGAGCTTCAGCGTTGTGGGTTTTGCCGCAAACGTTGGCGAGGTTTATTATATTGACGCAATAAACGGCGATGACGGGAACAGCGGTCTTAGTGAGGCAGATGCCGTTAAGACTCTTGGCGGACTTAAAATCAGTAACGTAACCGCAGGTACAAAGTTCCTTTTCAAAAACGGCGGCAGATATGAGTGTACAGCCACTCTTGGTGAGGTAAGCGGTACAAAGGATAATCCCATTGTCATTTCCTCTTACGGTGAGGGTGAAAGAGCCACTCTTTATACAAACGAGGCAACAGAGGTTCTGAAGCTTGTTGACTGTTCTTACGTTAAAGTTTGCGACCTCGATATTACCGCACCCAATGGTGGCGGTATCTGGATTAATACCCTTACAAGACCTTCTGAAGGTATTACCATTGATAACGTTTATTTCTACGATATGCCCAATGGTAAGGTTACAAGCCGTGATGATTTCAGTGCAGGTGCAGCCCGTGCAAGAGCCGCTGTTATGGTAAAAGGCCTTCCCGGTACTTCAAGATACCCTGTAAATGACCTTACAATTACTAATTGCGAGGTTTACGACGTTGCAAACGGCTTTATTATCTGGGGCTCTTGGAATGAAGAGGAAAATCCCTGGTGCGAAAACGAAAGCGATATTGACCCCGTATTCAACAAAGGATTGCTTATAAAAGATTGTTATCTTCACGATATGGATGCAGAGGCAATGGTTATCGGTATATGTGATGGTGCCCTCGTTACAAATTGCCGTGCAATTGACTGTTGTCAGGGCGAAGGTGTTGACGAAAATGGCGAGATTCTTTATTTCACCGCCGCAATGTGGTTCTGGGGCAGTGTGAACAGTACAATTCAGTATTGCGAAATCGCA
>JAZRFO010000053.1:0-5717 GCA_045643685.1 Acutalibacteraceae bacterium | reverse complement strand
GCCTTCGCCCTTGGGTGCGGGAGCGAGTTTTGTGATACCGTTCATAAGAAGGTCAACAGCATCTGTTGTAAGACCTGAACAAGCGTATACGGGAACAACAGTACCGTCTTTAACACCCTGTGAAAGACCGAAAACGATTTCATCGTGTGTGAATTCTTCACCATCGAAGAATTTCATCATAAGCTCGTCATCACCTGATGCAACTGCTTCTGTGAAAGCGGCGTGGATATCATCAATAATAGCATCGGAGGGGATAGCAACCTCTGTTGCTTTGCCGTTATCGTATTTGAAAGCCTTATTCTGAAGGAAGTTAACGTAGCAATCAACCTTGCCGCCAACTATGTAAGGAACAACAACGGGACAGATAGCTGTGCCGTATTTTTCTTTTAAAGCATTAAGAGTTTTGTAGAAGTCACGGTCTTCACCATCACATTTTGAAACGGCGATGAATTTTGCCATCTGGTTTCTGCCGGCAACACGTAAAGCCTTTTCTGCGCCAACGTCTACGGCATGGCCTGAGGAAAGAACGATAATTGCGGTTTCTGCTGCACGGATACCTTCGCTTCTTGCGCCTTCAAAGTCAAAAAGACCGGGAGTGTCGATAATATTAACTTTTCTGTTTCTCCATTCAAAGTTAGCAACTGCTGAAGAAACGGAAACTTTTCTCTTTTTTTCTTCTGCGTCAAAGTCGAGAACGGTGTTGCCGTCTACAACCTTGCCGAGTCTGTCTGATGCACCTGCAAGGAAAAGCATTGCTTCTGCGAGGGTTGTTTTTCCTCGGCTGCCATGACCTGCAATAACTACGTTGCGGATGTTGTCCTGAGTGTATGATTTCAAAAAAATTCCTCCCTGATAGCGGAAAACCGCTATGGATTTTGCCAAAATTTAGTACACCTGATAAAAATAATATAGTATGTAGGGTGCTATGTTTGGTATTTTATCACATAATTTTCGCCGTTTCAATGATTTTTTTGAGTAAAATGCAAAAATTATTGATATTAGATAATAGACAAGCCCGTTTTTTATGTAATATGTTATATTATTTTTTATGGATTGAAAAATCAGAAATGTTGTGATAATATAAAATGTGTATGACTGTATTTAATTTTCATACGCGAAATGAGATATGAATGAAATCGACTCTATGCGGAGGTTATATAAATGGACGAAAATAAAAAGTTGACAGCTAAGAAAGAAAATAAAGCGGTGGCACCCCCTGTGGTTGAAAAAAAGGCAAAGACAGAAGGTACTCCCGTTAAACCCCAGACACCCAATAACAAATCAAAGAAAACTCTTGCCATAATTATTCCTATTGCCTGTGCAGTTATTGTTGTATTAGGTATTGTTGGTACTGTAGTTTTCAAAAATCTCAAAGACAAAGAAAAAGATAGTAACGACCCCGGTATATTTGTTGTTACCGATGAAAATGGTGTTGCGGTTACCGACGAAAGCGGTGTGCCCGTAACTTACGTTGCAGAAACTGAATACGTTAACGTTACAGATGTAAATGGTTCAATTGTAACTGACGCAGACGGTAACAACGTTACAACCATTGTTTATAAGGAACATGAAGTAACCGTCAACGTGAAGGTTACAGATGAAAAGGGCGAACAGGTAACAAACAGTAAGGGCGAAAACGTTACAAAACAGGAAATATTAAATCAGGACCCCAACAAAGCAGATGGCGACAAGGTTGTTTTAGGTACTACTGCAGTTGCGGTTACTGATGGTCAGGGTAATACTGCCGTTGATAACGCAGGTAATGTTTTCACAACAATAGTTGAGATTACAAGTAACCCTGTTGCTGTTGAACCTGCAGCTATTGACTGGAAAGCCTCTCTTGGTGGTACGGCAGAGGATTACTTCTCAAGTATCGAAACAGACAAAGACGGCAACTACATTGCCGCAAACGTTACAAACTCCAAAGACGGTCAGTTTAAGGAATACGAAAGCCTTGGCTATGCGGCACCCTACACCGTGTTGGTTAAGTATGACAAATCAGGTAATATCAAGTGGCAGAAGCCCATCGGTCACAGACGAGGAACTCTGCAGATAATGGATATTCTTACAAATGATGACGGCACATTCTATGCTATCGGTTACGGTAAAAACGTAGGCGGTGTGAATGGCAAGGGTTATTATGACGGAGCAGTCTTTAAATTTGACAAAGATGGTAACGAAATCTGGCATAAAGTTTTTGGTTCATCAACCGTTGATATGTTTAACGGCGGTACGAGGACCTCTGATGGCGGTGTTGTGGTTGTAGGCTCAGTGGGTAACAATGACTATGATGCAGAAGGTTTCGACAAAAATGAATTAGAGTCCGCTGCTTGTATTGTAAAATACGATACCGATGGTAATCTTGTGTGGAAGAATATCGTGGGCGGTGACAAGGACTATTTCAACGGCGTTGTTGAAGGCACGGACGGTAACCTTTTTGCTGTAGGTACCTTCTATTCCGATAATTTGTTTGAGGGTCTCGGCTCATCCGACGGCGGTGTTGTAAAATTCAGCGCAAAGGGTAAATATGTGGGTGTAGCCCCCATTTCCGGTAGGGGAATAGAATCCTTCAAGGGCATTACCGCTTGTAAAAATGGTGGTGTTGTGGTTGTAGGTAAATCCAACTCCTCAGATTCAGGTAACGTGGACAGTATGTTCGTTGGTGACGTGGCTTCACGTGGCGGTGACGATGCATACATTGTTAAATTTGATAATGACCTTAAGAGGGAGTTTGTAAAACCCTTCAGAGGCCAGTATGATGATGACCTTGTAGCAGTTGTTGAAAAGGAAGACGGCTCTTATATTGCCGTAGGTAAATCCAACTCCTCATCCCGTGACCTTAAGGGTATCACAACCCGTGGCGGTGATGATATGGTTATTGCTTCTTTCGATAAATATGGTAACCTTGCTTGGGCACGTTCCTTTGGCGGTACTCAGAACGAAAGTGCAAGTGCTATCTGCCTTGCAGAGAAAGAGGGCTATATTATTGCAGGTCGTACTCTTTCAAAAGATATTGATATGAAAGGCATTTCCCAATACGTTAATGGCAGGTCCGTGGGCGTTATTGCTAAATTCCCCGAATAAAATGATTAAACTTAAATGCGATTATATTAACGGCGCAGTTGCCGTTCCGACAGATGTTATAGATAAATTCTTAAAGCTTGCACCTGCTGCAAGCTTTAAGGTTTTGCTTTTTATTTTAAGAAATCCTGATGGTGCCGCAGATGCAAATCAGATTTCTATGTGTACGGGTCTTGCAGTTGAGGACGTTGAGGACTGTCTTGTTTATTGGGAAAGCAACGGAATTATTGCAATTGATGAAAAAATTGACGAAACAGCCGCTAAAACTGCGGTTGGTAATGCAAAAACTATCGAAACAACGGACGAAAAACCCGTTGAAACCAAAAAGCAAAAGACAAATCTTCGCAGTCTACCCGTTAAAAGACCCACTCAGAGGGAAATTGCTCTTCGCCTTTCGGAAGAACCCGAGTTAACCTTTATCTGTAACGAGGCACAGGCTATTCTCGGCACCTTCGGTTACGATACACAGGCGCTTATCGTAATGATTTACGACTATTTCGGCTTTCCGCCCGAGGTTATAATAACCCTTTTGCAACATCAGAAGTGTGAGAATAAAACATCCTCCGCCGCCATTAAAAGCAGGGCAGAGGATTGGGCAAAAAGGGGCATTGATACCCTTGAAGAAGTTGAAGAAGAATTACTTTTACTGGACAAAGCAAAAAAAGTTTACAACGAATTAAAGGGTAGGACAGGCTTTACAAGTGACGTGCCCTCACCTCGTCTTTCAAAATACCTGTATCAATGGGTAGGGGAATGGGATTGCTCGGGTGAGCTTATAAAGTTTGCGCTTGAGGAAAGTAACGATGTTCTGTCCGATGCCAATAAATTACTTAAAAAATGGGCGAATTCAGGGTTCAAAGACCCCTCTCAGGTACAGGAGCAACAAAAGAAGACCTTGCCTAAGGAAGTTAAAAAATCTTACGATACTGAAAAGGTCGGCAGAAGCAGTGTCCTTGATTGGGCTAAGCGTTATGCCACAAAGGAGGAGAATGAATGAAATTTTCCGAAATAATTTACTTAAGAGCCGAAAACGAACTTAAAAACCGTCGTGACAGAGCAGAAAGACTTGCATCTATGCGTCGCAAAGAGTTCATTACCAAAAACCCTCAGCTTATTGATATTGAAAATGAAATGAAAAATGCCGCACTTGAGGTTATAAAAAGTGTAGGTGCAGAGGGTAAAAGGGCAGATATCGGTGAAATTGCCAGAAGAAATTTACAAGCTCAGGAGGCTAAACGCCAACTTATAAAAGAAGCGGGTTATCCCGAGGATTATCTTGATATACCCTATTCCTGTAAAGTATGTAATGATTCGGGCTTTCATAATGGTAAACTCTGTAGTTGCCATCTCGCTCTTTTGCAACAGTTATCAATAGGTGAGCTTTCCTGCAGTCCCATGCTCGCACGCTCTACTTTTGATACCTTTGACGTTAAGTATTACAGTGAAATCAAGGACCCCCAGTACGGCTTTTCACCCCGTGAATATATGCGCGGGTGCTTTGAAATGCTCAAGGCGTACTCCGAAAATTTCACTCCTTATACCAATAGCTTCTTCTTCAGCGGTGGTACAGGTCTCGGTAAAACTCATCTCGCCCTTGCAGTTCTTAATAAAGTTACACAAAAGGGCTACAGTGTTTATTACAACACCGCGTCCGCTGTTACAAAACAACTTGAAAAGGAACGTTTCGGCAGAAGTGCCGATAGCCTTGAAGAAGAAATTGAAAAATGCGACCTTATGATTATTGATGATTTAGGCGCAGAATTCACTACGGAATTTTCAAAGGCAACTATAAACGAGCTTATAAATAATGCCATTCTTTCAGGCAAACCTATGATTATAATATCAAATCTTTCCGTCGATGAACTTGAAAAACGTTACGGACAAAGGGTTGTTTCAAGACTTAACTCTTTTGAGGTTATCGAGTTTATGGGCGAAGATATAAGACAATTAAAAAAATAATACACAAGGAGTGTTTACTTATGTTAAAAGGTATTCCCAACATTATTTCACCCGAACTTCTTAAAATTCTTGACGAAATGGGTCACGGTGACGAAATCGTTATCGGCGACGGTAATTTCCCTGCTGCATCAAACGCACAAAGACTTATCCGTTGCGACGGACACAACGTTCCCGAGCTCCTTGATGCTATATTAAAGCTTATGCCCCTTGATACTTATGTTGAGAGCCCCGTAATGCTTATGCAGACTACAAAGGACGACCCCACACCCACAATCTGGGCAGAGTATCAGGAAATTGTTAATAAGCACAACGGCGAAACTCAGATGTCTGAAATCGAAAGATTTGCTTTCTATGACAGAGCAAAAACCGCTTATGCAATTATTGCTACAAGTGAAATGGCACTTTATGCGAATATTATCCTTAAAAAAGGCGTAGTAACCGAATGATAGACTGCCGATAAACCAGCATGAACATATACGCAAAAAGAGTCTGATACATTTGTATCAGACTCCTTCTTCATATATTTGTCGTGTTTTGGCCTCTCGAAGTATCTATATACATCTTCGGGGCAAAAACACGCCATCCTGCAGATTTCTCGTCAGTCTCTCCTTATAACCTGCAAGGGTATTTACCGTCAGTTTTAATTTCTGCTCACTCTTTGGAAAAGTTTATTTACT
>JAZRFO010000052.1:0-3947 GCA_045643685.1 Acutalibacteraceae bacterium | reverse complement strand
TTGCAAAACTCATGGAAGAAAAACTTGATGCGGTATTGAATGCCAAGGGTATGAGTACAATAAAAGAAAAACTCAAGCTTGTAAAAGACAACGCTTTACTCAAGGGCATTATTTCAAATATTGCCGTGTGGCTCGGCAGATTTACAGTTACAGGAACCTCATTCCCCTCAAAGTACACCTTACAGGATGTGCAGAAATGGAGTAGTAAATATAACGAGTTCTTTGATTCGATAAGAGCGGAATAGGGCGAAGCCCAACTAAGTTTGCCTGACGGCAAGTGAAGTTTTGAAAATCTCCCAATAATGGTAAATATTCTATCCAACTGAAAAAAACGCAAGAGACCTACCCACCACCGCTTCGCGGTCCCCCTCCCTATTTCATCAAAGATGAAACAGGGATGATAGGCTATCGCGTTACAATAACTTAGTTATAATCGGCTTTGCCCCCAAATTATTCATTTTTCATTATTCATAAAAAAATCCTCCCGGAAATCGGGAGGATTTTTTATCAGAATGCAATTTTTTCTTCGATATACTTCTCAAGCTCTGCAATGGGAAGTCGAACCTGTTCCATTGTATCTCTGTCACGTACTGTTACGCAACCGTCTTCAACGCTGTCGAAGTCGTATGTAATACAGAAGGGTGTACCAATTTCGTCCTGACGGCGATATCTTTTACCGATTGAACCTGCATCGTCATATTCAACGTTGAATTTCTTTGAAAGGGCTGTGAATACTTCTGTTGCCTGTTCGTTAAGCTTCTTAGAAAGAGGAAGAACTGCACATTTGAAGGGTGCAAGAGTGGGATGAAGTCTGAGAACAACACGTGTATCGTTCTTTTCTGCGTCAACAACTTCTTCATCATAAGCCTCTGTAAGGATTGTAAGGAAAAGACGCTCAACACCAAGAGAGGGTTCAACAACGTAAGGAACGTATCTCTCATTTGTTTCGGGGTCGAAGTAGTCAAGGCTCTTGCCCGATGTATTGATATGCTGAGTAAGGTCGTAATCAGTTCTGTCGGCAACGCCCCAAAGTTCGCCCCAACCGAAGGGGAAAAGATACTCAAAGTCGGTTGTTGCTTTTGAGTAGAAGCAAAGCTCCTCGGGGTCGTGGTCACGGAGTCTGAGGTTTTCTTCCTTAATGCCGAGAGAGTAGAGCCAGTCACGGCAGAAACCACGCCAGTATTCAAACCATTCAAGGTCTGTACCGGGTTTGCAGAAGAATTCAAGCTCCATCTGTTCAAATTCTCTTACGCGGAAAATAAAGTTACCGGGAGTAATTTCGTTACGGAAAGATTTACCAATCTGAGCAACACCGAAAGGAACTTTCTTTCTTGTTGTACGCTGAATATTTGCAAAGTTTACGAAAATACCCTGTGCAGTTTCGGGACGGAGATAAAGTTCGTTTTTGCTATCCTCTGTAACGCCCTGGAATGTTTTAAACATAAGGTTAAATTGACGGATATCGGTGAAGTTATGCTTACCGCACTGAGGACAAGCAATTTCCTTCTCTTTGATGTAGTCCATCATCTGTTCATTTGACCAACCTGCAACGTTTGTGCCGTCAAAATCCTCAATAAGGTTATCTGCCCTGTGACGAGTTTTACACTCACGACAGTCCATAAGGGGGTCGGAGAAACCGCCAAGGTGACCTGAAGCAACCCAGGTCTGAGGGTTCATAAGAATTGCACTGTCAAGACCTACGTTGTAGGGGTTTTCCTGAATGAATTTTTTACGCCATGCATTTTTGATGTTGTTTTTAAGTTCAACACCAAGGGGGCCGTAGTCCCAAGTGTTTGCAAGGCCGCCGTAAATTTCACTGCCTGCATAAACGAAACCTCTGCCCTTGCAAAGAGCAACGAGTTTTTCCATTGATTTTTCGGTATTTTTCATTTCTGTCTTCCTTTCGGTTGAAAGTAAATTACAATTTCAAGTTGAAATTATATCATAGTTTTTTATAATAATCAACATTTTGCACAAATTTATCTGTAAATTCTTGTAATGTTTAACTTGACATCGGTTGGTGGTTATTGTAAAATATTAAACTGTAAATTTATGTTTTAAAGAAACGAGTGTGATACTATGCATTGGTCAGAAATGATTGCGGACCGTATTATCAGACGCAACCCTGACAAAGAAGAATATGTATGTGCGGCGGGTATCAGTCCCTCCGGCTCTATTCATATAGGTAACTTCCGCGATATTGCAACAAGCTACTTTGTTGTTCGCGCACTTATCAAAAAAGGCAAGAAGGCTAAACTTCTTTTCTCATGGGACGAATTCGACCGTATGAGAAAGGTTCCCGTTAACGTTGCGGCTATTGACGATGATATGGAAAAATACATCGGTTGCCCCTATGTTGACGTAAGAAATCCCTTTGACACAGAAGAAAAAACTTATGCTGAATACTTTGAACACGAATTCGAGCGTTCAATTGTAAAATTCGGTATCGATATGGATTACCGCCATCAGGCAGAAATGTACAGAAGCGGTAAATACACCGAACACATTCTTCACTCACTTAAAAAACGTGGCGAGATTTTTGACATTCTTGCTTCTCACCGTACACAGCCCGTTCAGGAAGGCGAAAGAGAGAACTATTACCCCGTAAGCATTTATTGCTCCGAATGTGGTAAGGATACAACAAAAATCGTTTCTCTTTCTGACGACTGCACAAAGGCTGAATACACCTGTGCATGTGGTCACAAGGGCTCTTTTGATTTCACAACTGACTTCAACTGCAAGCTTGCTTGGAAGATTGACTGGCCCATGCGTTGGATGTACGAGGGCGTTGACTTCGAACCCGGCGGAAAGGACCATGCAAGTCCCCACGGTAGCTACGACACAAGTAAAGATATTGCAAAGAAAATCTTTGGTTATGAACCTCCCCTTTTCCAGGGTTATGAGTTCATCGGTATCAAGGGCACAACAGGTAAAATGTCCGGTTCATCAGGTCTTAACCTTACACCCGAAACACTCCTTAAGATTTATGACCCCGAGGTTATTCTCTGGCTCTATTCAAAAACCGAACCCCTCAAGGCATTTGACTTCTGCTTTGACGACGGTATTTTAAGACAGTACTTTGAATTTGACAAAATGTACAACGCTGTTAAAGACGGTACTGCAAACGAAGCACAGAAGGATATTATGTACAACACCACAGTTGGCGACAGAGTGCTTGACACAGTTCCCATGAGCTTACTTGTTCAGCTCGGTAGTGTTGTTGACTTCAACGTTCCCATGCTTGAAACCGTTTTCGAAAAAATCGGCACACCTTACAAGCACGAACAGTTCGGTGCAAGACTTGAAAAAGCTAAATACTGGCTTGAAAACTGTGCACCCGACCAGGTAAACAGACTCAGAACATACAGAAACTGGGAAATTTACGAAACACTCAATGAAACCCAGAAGGCAGAAGTTAAGGCTCTTTTCGAGTTCATTTCAAAGGGCGGTTACGACCTTGATGAACTTAACAAAAAGCTTTACGCTATTCCTAAGGAAGTTAACGGCGGCGACCTTGACGAAAAGGCACTTAAGGCTTTACAGGGTACGTTCTTCAAGAACATCTATAAATTACTTATAGACAAAGAAAAAGGCCCCCGTCTTTACCTTTTCCTTTATGCAATTGATCCCCAGAAATATGTTGGTCTTCTTGACTTCTCTTACGAGAAAACTGCAGAAGAAGCAAAGGCAGAGGAAGATGCAAAGGCTCAGGTAGAAGAAGTAAACGAAGATAAACACGTTTACGGCGAAGCAGATGCTTTTGTTCCCTTTAAGGAAGAACAGGTTTCAATTGATTACTTCGACAAGCTCGACTTAAGAGTTTGCGAAATCGTAAAAGCTCAGGAAATCAGAAAATCACACAGTTGCCTTAAGCTCACTCTTGACGACGGTAGCGGTGAAAACAGAGTTATTGTTTCATCTATCAAGAGCGAATACACTTGCGAACA
>JAZRFO010000051.1:0-10292 GCA_045643685.1 Acutalibacteraceae bacterium | reverse complement strand
AGCCACCGAAAAAACACGGGTTATAAAGA
This sequence comes from Acutalibacteraceae bacterium, assembly GCA_045643685.1. Lineage (GTDB taxonomy): Bacteria > Bacillota > Clostridia > Oscillospirales > Acutalibacteraceae > DTU089. Next base: position 10,263 of record JAZRFO010000051.1, on the reverse strand, counting down.
GCATTTCACGTTGTGTTGACCCTTACAGGGACTTTGATGCACTTTTAGAAATCGCACGAAGCGAGGATCTGAAAATAATTATTTCAAACACTACCGAGGCAGGTATTGCTTTTTCAGAAACCGATAATTTCAACGATGCTCCACCCGCATCCTATCCGGGCAAGCTTACACGTTTTCTTTTTGAACGTTTTACTCATTTCAACGGCAGTGATGAAAGTGCACTTTACATTCTCCCGGTTGAGCTTATTGACAACAACGGCACAGAGCTTAAAAAATGTGTAAAGCAATTCGCAGACCTTTGGAATTTAGGCGAAGATTTTTCAAACTGGCTTGATAAGTGCAGTTTTTCAAACACCCTTGTTGACAGAATTGTTACAGGCTACCCCAAAAAGGACGTTGATGAATTCTATAATAAATTGGGCTATACCGACCCCCTTCTTGACACGGCGGAGCCTTTCTTCTTTTGGGCTATCGAAGATAAAGAAGGTCTTAAGGAGGTTTTCCCTGCAGATAAATCAGACCTTGGTGCCGTTTTCTGTCCCGATATTTCGGGCTACAAAATGCGTAAGGTACGTATTCTCAACGGTGCACACACTGTCAGCGTGTTGGGAGCATTCCTTGGGGGATTTGATATTGTAAGGGATATGATGAACGATGAAGCCTTCAACAACTTCATCATAACAACCCTCAAAGAAGAGGTTATACCCTACATTCCCCTTCCCGAAAAAGAAAAAGAGGATTTTGCACTTTCTGTTCTTGAAAGGTTCAATAATCCATTTATAGACCACCGACTTCTTGATATTTCCTTAAACTCCGTTTCCAAATTCAAAGCAAGATGCTTACCCTCATTGCTTGACAATGTTAAAAATGGTAATTTCCCGAAAAGATTATTCTTCGGTCTTTCTTGTCTTATTGAATTTTATAACGGTAAATTCACTTCTGACAACGTTTTTACAAACACAAGAAATGGCATTGAATATGAAATAAAGGATAATGCGGAAGTCCTTGAATTTTTCAATTCTGTAAACTCAGAGCCCGATAAAGTAACAAAAATTCTCGCAAACACAGATTTTTGGGGTTGCGACCTTACGGAAATACCCCACGCAACGGAGTTTGTTGAGAACTGTTGCATTACAATCGAAAACAACGGCGTAAAAGCCGCTTTGGAGCTTTTATAATGGATAAGGCTATAATCATTAACCCTCGCGACAATGTGGGCGTTGCCCTTTGTGAGCTTAATTGTGGCGATATTTTCTGTGATGTTCCGATACTCGGCAACGTTCCCGAAAAGCACAAATTTGCTTTGAATGATATTGCTAAAGGTGAGGACGTAATAAAATACGGCTATCCCATAGGCAAAGCCACAAGGGATATAAAAAAGGGTGAGCACATACACACCCACAACTTAAAAACCGCCCTTACCGAAAGTGAAGAATACACCTTCAAGGGCAACAACTCTTACGCACTCCGTGAAACAGATTTAACCTTTATGGGCTATTTAAGAAACAACGGCAAAGTGGGTATAAGAAACAGAATTTTCATTATCCCCACGGTAGGTTGTGCAAACAATGCCGCCAAGGAAATTGCCAAACTAGCTAATGAGGAATTAAATCTCAAAGATGAGGTTTTAGCCCTCACCCACCCCTATGGGTGCTCACAATTGGGTGATGATGCAGAAAACACTGCAAAGTGCCTTGCCGCCCTTTGCAAACACCCTAACGCGGGCGGTGCGCTCCTGCTTTCTTTGGGTTGCGAAAACAACAATCTTCAGGTTATGAAGCCCTATCTTGGTGAATATAACACAGAAAGAATAAAGCTTCTTAATATGCAAGAATGCGACGATGAAATCGAAGAAGGTATCAACATCGTTAAAAGCATTTACGATATTACAAAAGAGGACAAACGCACACCCCATCCCATAAGTAAGCTTACAATCGGATTCAAATGCGGTGGCTCCGACGGTTTTTCAGGTATTACGGCTAACCCCCTTTGCGGTAAAATCTGCGACAGGCTCACAGAATATGGCGCTTCAGCAATTTTAACTGAAGTCCCCGAAATGTTCGGTGCAGAAACCATCTTAATGGACAGAGCTATTGATGAAGACGTATGGGGCAAAACCGTTGATATGATAAACGGCTTCAAAAATTACTTCACCAAACACAATCAGGTGGTTTATGAGAACCCTTCACCCGGTAACAAAGACGCCGGAATTACTACTTTAGAGGAAAAGTCATTAGGTTGTGTCACAAAGGGCGGTACGGCCGTTGTAACGGACGTTTTGAACCTATATGAGCCTTGCAAAAAAAGTGGCGTATCACTCCTTTGGGGACCAGGAAATGATATAGTTTCCACCACAAACCTCACCTGTGCCGATGCGGTTATGATACTTTTCACAACAGGCAGAGGCAACCCCTTAGGTGCACCCGTTCCCACCCTGAAACTTAGTACCAACACCCCACTTTCTCTTAAGAAAAAATCCTGGATTGATTTTGATGCAGGTATTCTTTTAGAAAACGGCTCATTTGAAGAAACCACAAACAGACTTCTTGATACTATACTAAATGTAGCCAACGGTGAAAAGACACTTAATGAAATAAACAATTACGAGGAAATCGCTATTTTCAAAGATGGTGTAACCTTATAACAACAATTAAAAAGACTCACACCTTTGGGGAGTGTAAATTAGGAATTTAATAGCCTTAAATCAATAACTTTGGCGCAAAGCTTCGTTGAAATGCTTGAAATCCGTTAGGGTTCCTTCACATTTATGCCTTGCTCTGCATCCAAATTTAATAGATTTAAGGTGCAACGCAGTTTTAATTTGAATAGTTTTCGTTCAGACGAAATGATAAAATCACCGCAATGCTGACGCATTACGGTGATTTTTCATAAAGTATCAACGGAAAATATTAAATTAAAACCTAATAAATCCCTTATTTACGCTCCCCTTTATGTGAGTCTTTTTATATTAGTCGTCTATAATTTCGTTTCCGAATTCATCAAACATTTCGATGCTTTCATCGTTGTTTTCAGAATCTTCGCTTTCGCGTACAATTCTGCCGTTAGCAAATCCGTCTGCAACAACAATTGAATCATCAATCCAACCGTCATCATCGTCATCGTCAAGGATAATAGCACCGTTTTCGTCGTACTCTACAACCGCGGGACGTGTTTTAATTTTGATAATAATAATTACCACAATCAGAATAACCACAAACACCGCCACGGCAATGGCAATGAGAATTAAGGGATTTGTCTTTTTCTCAACTATTTCTTCGGGAACATCCTCGAAGCTTACCCCAACAACAACATCGCCCTCAGGCATTATAAAGTTTAAAACATTACTATGTTTACCATTGATTGTAATGCTTCCTGCCACAAGACGTTTACCTGCATCGGGCTTAGGGGTAATAATAACCACTTCACCCGCACTTGCACTATTGGGGTTAACCTCAATTGTTCCACCGGGTACCTTCTCAACCTTAATTTTATATGCCACAGTGTCAGCTGCCGCTTCCCACTTAGCATAAATTACAGTACCCTTCTGAGCAATGGATTTATTGAAATCCCAAGGCTCTGTACACTCGGGGTTTTTGAACCAACCTTTAAAAATGTAGCCTATTCTTATAGGGTCATTAGGTTGAGGAACAAAGTCAGGCTTATCAAGAATTGTTTTAAGACGGCGTTCACCATTGTTTCTTTCAAGATAAACGAAGAACTGACCCTCTTTAAGCAATGCCTCATCTTCATCGGTGGTCTCGGTATTAGTCTGCGAGGTTTCCTCTTTAGTTTCGGCTTTAGTTGTTTTTACAGTTGTTGCCTTGGTTGTTTTTTCGGCATTTTCCTTTGTAGTTTTCTCAGTAGTTACCTTTTCCGTAGCGTTAATGGGCGGAGCAGGTTTTGCCTGATTCTGAGTTGTAGCAGGACGAGTGGGCTTTTGAGTAACGGGTTCTTTTGTAGCAGGTTCAGTTTCAATAACTTCTGCCTCAGTATCATCCTCATCCCCATCATCAAAAGTCTCGCTTTCAATGGGGCCAAGATAATCCTCCCACGAGGGAGCCGCCATACTCATAGTAAAACTCGTGCACAGAATACACAGTATAACACCTAAACTGAGCAACAATTTAAAATACTTTTTAGTCATAGTTTCACCTTAACTGTCGTTAACTTAAAAATCATTAATAAGTGGAATCCATATCCTCGTTTACAATTTCTTTAGTTTCCTTAACGAAAGAGGAATTTTTGATTTTTTCCTGAAGCATATTGTAGAAAAGGTCTTCATCAATGGGTAATGTAACAGTTTTACCCAACCATGATGAAAGGAATGCGGCATTGGAAATCATAAGTCCGTTAATGCCTTCCTGACCTGATGCAGTAAGGGGCTCACCGCGGAGAATTGCCCCTGCAAATTTATTTACAACCTCGGGATGCTGAATGTTTCTGCCGTCAAGCTCTGCTTCAAAGGTTTCGGTATCAATTCTGCCAAAGCCTTCTGCCGCATTTTTGGTAAACTCGTTAACGCTCTGGGCAACCTCACAAACAGTAAGCTTCCCTTTTTCGCAGATAAGCTTTGCTCTGTCAAGGGTAATTTCAAGTCTGTTTGTACCGGGGAAATCACCTGTTGTGGTAATAAATGTGCCTGTTGCACCATTGGGGTATTCGGCGTAAATCATAACGTCGTCTTCAACCTCGATGTTATGCCATTTACCCTCGTGACAAACTGCAGTAATCTTTTCGGGCATACCGCAAATCCACTGCCACAAGTCAAGCTGATGGGGACACTGATTAAGAAGTACGCCACCGCCTTCACCTGACCAGGTAGCACGCCAACCGCCTGAATTATAGTATGACTGAGTTCTGTACCAGTCGGTAATAATCCAGGTTACACGCTGTAATTCGCCGTATTTTCCGCTATGAACAATTTCGTGAGCCTTTCTGTAAAGGCAGTTTGTACGCTGATTGAACATAATCGCAAAGATTTTATCACTCTTATCTGCAACAGCGTTCATTTCACGAACCTGTTTTGTATAAACACCCGCGGGTTTTTCACTCATAACGTGAAGACCCTTTTCCAAAGCCTCAATAACAAGGGGCGGATGGTCATAGTGAGGTGTGGCAATAAGAACTGCATCCACTTCACCTGAATCCATAAGTGCGGAAGCGGTGTCAAAGGTTTTAACCTCAGGAAGCTGTTCCTTAGCCCAGTCGAGTCTGTCGGGCTTGATATCGGCTACTGCCGTGATTTCGATTTCGGGCATTTCACCCTTAAGTGCATTTATAATATGGCTTGAACCCATATTACCTACACCGATGATACCTAAACGTACTTTTTCCATTTTAATGTATCCTCTCTTAATAAATTGAATTGTTTATGAAATAATATTCACGAGGTGAATATTATGAAAAAACATATAACGAACAAAGTTCAGGAAGTAATTGATGCCGATAACACCATCGACAAAAACATTATAAGTGATGTTAACGGCTCCTACACGGGTAATCCCCTTAACGGCGACGAGCCTTTGCAGGACGTTGACGATTTATAGTACGACCTTTCGCTTTTTTATTGCGTTCGAAATTATGCGCAATATGAGTACCCGTAAGGGCAAAAAGCGATATTGCCGTAAAGAACAACTGCATAAATGCCATTTGTAAGCAGTTAAGATGCTCGAGTCCTGAAACCAGAGCAAGTACCGCAACTACCGCAACACCGATACCCATAGCACAAAGCTGGAATATGTGAATAACCTGCTTTATGGCACCGAGTGACAAGGCACTTTTTATGCAATGCAAAAAGCTTGTGGCTTTACCATCGTGCAAAAGAAGTGCATCGGCAGCAGAGGTTGTGCCTGATTCGTAGGATTTATATAAATCTCCCGACACGGCAGACAAAACCTTAACACCGCTTAAGGGTAAATTAAGTTTACTTGCCACCATATTATCGGTTATATTGGCATCGTCGGAACGTACAAGAAGTGAAATACTGTTGCTTTCAATATTCTTGAGAAGTCGTGCATTCTTGGCGTTAACGTCATAAGAAATAATAAATACTGCCGCGGCTTTACCATCTATTGCAAGGTACAGAGGATATCTCCCCTCGGTAAGATGCTTTTCAATAAGCGCCTTATCGGGGATTTCCACGTTGTGATTTTTTAATAAATCACCATTACCCACAAGTACACGTCTGTTAAAAATCCAGGCAGAAAGACCTAATTTTTCCTCATAAGCCAGAGTATCAACGGGAGGAAGTAAGGAAACCTCGCCCACAATAACTCTTTTAAACAGATTGCCCAGAGGTCCGCCTGAAGCGATAACCAACGCAGCGGTGTTTATAATGGCTTCATCAATCTCCATATCATAGAAAAGATGTATGCCGTAAACGTTGCCGCCCTCTTCATCAAAAATATCTGCCGAGTCAACTGCAATGGCATTTGCATTTTCGCATACTCGCAATGCATCCCAACCTGCAATCATACCGCCTTTATTACGTGTCTTTTGGGACACCTTTTTAATGGCAACGGCATCGGCTATAAACGAGAAGTAGGGTAAGCTTATACATAAAGCGGCGGTAAATGCAGATATACCGCTCACAAGATGTTTTGTAACTAACAGAGAAATTACACCAATTAAGATTGATACACCGAAGCTTATGGGAATAAGTTTTCGGGAAATATCATCCGCAGGGTAAAATTTACCTGAAAGCTCCACAAAACGTCTTGGAAATAATGTTTTCTGAGAAGATATAATCAATGGTTCTTCGAGAAGTAAGCCCCTGCCTATTTCAAAGGCGGTTTCACCCTGCTCAATAGGACCTATTGCGTAAACATCTTCCTTTTCAGTCATATAACCGAAATTTTCGGCTATTCTCTGAGTTTCAATTACACGGGCTGTAAGGTTAAGTCCCATACTCAGAACTGCAACCGCACCGAACAGACTGATACCCTTTTCAAAGGGATCCGCGCTAAATAAGAATGCTATTTCCTGTACAAGGGCGGCTACAATACCAAGGAATACGCCCGTATCACGGTTAAGTTTAAAGCCCTTGAAACCCTTCACACCGTCCACAATACAATTGAAATTAACCACACAGGGTGCAATTGTAAGAAGAACGGAGGCTATAACAAAAACTGTTCCGCCCATTTCGAAGTTTTTAGCAATAAGGGAAATAACCAGAAGTAACAGGAATGATATATATGATACTACCGCACCGATTAACGCGGTATTTTTTTGTTTTCTTAAAAAGTAAGCAACCTTGAATTTATCATCGGGCATACGGTATTCATCAGTACCGTATTTTTTAACAGGTTCATCGTTGCCTATTTTAACAGGTTCGCTGGTAACTGTAAATTTACTTGCCTTTTCCTTGCGTTTTTTAATAAGCTGTTCTTCAACTTCTCTTTCGTCAACAATTTCCACGTCGTTATCATGGAAGCCGTCAAAGGTAAGCTGAGCACCGTCATCCTCCTCGGGAAGCTCAATATCGTGAGCATCACCGTCCGTAACCGCAAGGGAACGAAGACCTATGGTCTTAGTGTGTTGCTTATCATCAAACACCATGGTTTTTTCACTTGCACCCATATTCCCTGCTCTATGGTCGGGAACAAGGTTGGGAACAGGTGAAAAATCCGAAGTATGTGTAAAATTACTTTGTTTTTTCACGAAACCGCCACGCTCGTATTTTTGTTCCTCAGGAGGTACAATACGATGTTCCGCGGTTTTTTCAAGGTTCTGTATAGGTTTATTAAAAAAGCGGTTACGATACTTTTCGCTGACAAAGGTACCATAAACCTGAGGCTCTGCAACACTGTCTGAGCGCTCAACCGTATCCGTTATAATACGGTGCTCTATATTTTCATTATGGCTCGGTCTGGGGTTGAATGAAACTGCTTTTGGAGTATGCTCGATTTCCTCAACAAATTCAAGGGCATCGTTACCATTTTGCAGCATACCACTATCCTGAAGCAATTCATCAATTTCTTCCAAGGACCACTTTCTTCCATTTTTTCTTTCGTCAGCCATCTTTGTTCCTCACAAATCAGTTTTGGTCACGCTGTTTAGATATCTCGTACATCAGAATACCTGCGGCAACTGATGCGTTAAGAGAGTTAATATGCCCTTTCATAGGCATTGAAAGAATAACGTCACATTTTTCTTTTACGAGCCTTCCCACACCCTTACCCTCGGAACCGATAACAAGCGCTACCGCACCTTTGAGGTTTGAGTTGTAGAAAGTTTCACCGTCCATATCCGCACAGTAAATCCATACACCCCTGTCCTTAAGTTCATCAAGTGTCTGGGGAATATTTGTAACTCTTGCCACGTGCATAAATTCAACTGCACCTGCGGAGGTTTTGGCAACAGCAAAGCTCAGGGGTGCACTACGTCTTTTGGGAACAATAACACCGTGAGCGCCTGCCGCCTCGGCAGTTCTTATTATGGCGCCGAGATTATGGGGGTCCTCAATTTCGTCGCACACTATAATGAAGGGCGGTTCGCCTTTTTCTTCCGCCTTCGCGAAAATATCGTCAACTGTTGAATAGGCTTTAACCGCGCCCATTGCAATAACACCCTGATGATTTGCGTGACCACAAAGGAAGTCAAGCTTTTTACGGTCAACTTCCTTTATAGGAATACCTGCATTTTTCGCATCTGCAAGAATTTTAGGCACAGAGCCCGAGCGTTCGCCCCTTGCAACCATAACACTGTCAAGGGGTCGCCCTGCTTTAATGGCTTCCTGAACGGAGTTTCTGCCGAATATTATATCTTTTTCGTTCTGATTTTCTCTCTCTGAAAAATCATCCTTACGACCATCAAATTTCTTGCGGTCATTAAAATTATCGTTTTTGTTTTTATACATAAAAACACCTTAATCTATAATCGGATGCGTCGCATCCACTTAATTTTGCATTTAAAACTTACGCTTTAGGAGTAAGTTTTTCCTTACCGCCCATATAGGGTCTTAATGCTTCAGGAATATTTACGCTACCGTCTGCATTAAGGTTGTTTTCAAGGAATGCAATAAGCATTCTGGGAGGAGCAACAACGGTGTTATTGAGTGTGTGGGGGAAGTACTTCTTTTCCTTACCGCCTGCACGAATTTTAAGTCTTCTTGCCTGAGCATCTGAAAGGTTGGAACAAGAACCAACTTCAAAATACTTCTGCTGTCTGGGGCTCCATGCTTCAACGTCAACGGATTTAACCTTAAGGTCTGCAAGGTCGCCAGAGCAACATTCGAGTGTTCTTACGGGAATGTCAAGTGAACGGAACAAATCAACTGTGTTTTTCCAAAGCTGGTCGAACCAATAGGGGCTCTCCTCGGGCTTACAAACAACAATCATTTCCTGTTTTTCGAACTGATGGATACGGTAAACACCGCGTTCCTCAATACCGTGAGCACCCTTTTCTTTACGGAAGCAGGGTGAGTAGCTTGTAAGTGTCTGAGGAAGTTTTTCTTCAGGAACGATGGTGTCTATGAATTTACCAATCATTGAGTGTTCACTGGTACCTATAAGGTAAAGGTCCTCACCCTCGATTTTGTACATCATTGCGTCCATTTCTGCAAAACTCATAACGCCTGTAACAACGTTTGAACGAATCATAAAGGGAGGAATGTAATATGTGAAACCACGGTCAATCATAAAGTCACGGGCATAGGAAATAACCGCAGAATGAAGTCTTGCAATGTCACCGCAAAGATAGTAGAAACCGTTACCTGCAACTCTACCTGCACTATCAAGGTCGATACCCTCAAAGCTTTCCATAATTTCACGATGATAAGGGATTTCGAAATCGGGAACAAGTGCTTCACCAAAACGCTCGATTTCAACGTTTTCGGAGTCGTCCTTACCGATAGGAACACTGGGGTCAATGATGTTGGGAATAACCATCATAATGTCGTTAACTTTCTTTGAAAGTTCAACTTCAAGACCTTCAAGCTCTGCAAGACGCTTTGCATCTTCGGCAACCTGTTTTTTCATTGCCTCTGCTTCTTCTTTCTTGCCCTGTGCCATAAACGCACCAATCATTTTACTGTTTTTGTTTCTTGAAGCACGAAGATTATCAGCCTCACCCTTAACCTTACGGTTTTCGGCATCAAGCTCGATTACTTCGTCAACAAGAGGGAGTTTCTTGTCCTGGAATTTATTTTTGATGTTCTGTTTTACGATTTCGGGATTCTCTCTTAAAAATTTAATATCTATCATTTTTCCTACTCCTTTTTATTCGTTGTCAAATATTTTCAAAAGTTTTTTAAGGTCGTCATCG
>JAZRFO010000050.1:0-2544 GCA_045643685.1 Acutalibacteraceae bacterium | reverse complement strand
TCCTGAAGATTCCAGTTGATTGCATCGTCAGAGTAACCAACAACGAGTGTATGGTCACGGCAAACGTCATCCACACGGAAAACACCTGCAAAGCCACCCTTAAAGGGAACAACTGCAGAGTTGAAAATACTGTTTGCATTGTAAAGATTGTCCCTTGTGATAACAGGGTTGCCGTCATAACGCCACACGGGATATTTGTAACCCTCGGGTTTGTCCTGCCAAGGGATATTTGGAATTGAAGCACCGATTATTTTAGCCATAATAACCTCCAAAAAATGTTGTTGACAGTATTATATATGAACTTACACCAATAATCAATATATTATTATGTGATTGACAATAAAATCACCTGATGTTAAACTGAAATTACAATAATAATTCAAAAGATAGGTTATTTATAATGAACGAACTGAGTAAATTATTCTTAAATATCACCGATGGTGAAACTATTACTCTAAAAAAAGATTATATTTATGATGTTTCACAAGAAAACGGCTTTCATTTAACAGGTTTTTATTGTTCAAACACAGCAAAAAAGAACGAAAACCCTGCGGGTAGCCGAAAAGCGGCTATATTCCTTGAAAATAAGCGAGATATTACTATCGATGGCAACGGTGCCACAATAATGATTCACGGCAAAATGACCCCTTTGGTGCTCTATAAATGCCATAACGTGAAAATCATTAACCTTACTATAGATTACGCCTACCCTACTATGTCCGAATTTGATATTCTGGAAAACAACAACGGTAAATGTAAAATCAAAATCCACGATGATTGCCTTTATAGAATTGAGGGCGATACTCTTATCTGGCAAGGTGAAGCAGGTAACGACGGAAAGCCCTATTGGGAACAACCTTACGTTGCAGATAAACGTCATTTAAAGTTATATGATACCAAGAATAATATCACACAGGATATCAACCGCAATAAGCTTAAATTCAACAACGTCAAAGACCTTGGTGACAACGTTCTTGAGTTCGAGTTAGAGGATACATCCATTCCATTCCGAGAAGGTTGCACAGTACAGACGCGAAACATTGTCCGCGACCAGACAGGCGCATTGTTTGAAAGGTGTACTAACTTACATTTTGAAAATTTGCGTGTTATGTTTATGCACGGTTTAGGTATGGTTTCGCAATATTGCGAAAATGTATCATACATAAACTGCAATTTTAACCCCAAGGAAGGCAGAACTGCCGCAAGCACGGCTGATTTCTTTCAATTTTCGGGCTGCAAGGGTAAAATTATTATTGATAACTGCAAAGCTAAGGGTGCCCACGATGATTTTGTAAACGTACACGGTACTCATCTGCAGATTACCGAGGCTGATTATGAACGTAAAAGGCTTGTCGTCTGCTTCAAGCACGACGAAAGCTGGGGTTTTCAGGCATATGACAAGGGTGACATTATAGACTTCATTAAGTGGAACACCCTTATTCCGTTCGGTGCAAACAAAGTAAAGTCATTCAGGCGCATTGACGATACACATATCGAGCTTTTCCTTGAGAATAACATCCCCCCCGTTGAAATCGGCAAGGATGTGGTAGAAAACGCCACCTGCACACCCGATTTGATTGTTCGCAACTGCACCTTCGGTCTTACGGCAGGTAGAGGTATTCTTTGTACAACACGCGGCGAAGTTCTTATTGAAAACAATACCTTTGACGGCTTGTGGGGACCTGCACTACTCATTGAGGATGATTGCAACTTCTGGTTTGAATCAGGCTATACAAGGGAAGTAATTTTCCACAAAAACACGGTTATAGGGTGTGACTACGGCAGAACATATCCCGACTCCCCTACCATCAGGTATTCACCAAAGGTTATGAAGGAAGATTCAACAGAATTTGTTCATGGCGAACTGATACTCTGCAACAATATTTTCAGAAAATGCTATGGTGAAAAGCATTGTATTAACCTTGAATATCTTCAAAGTGCCGAAATATACAACAACACCTTTGACAAAGCATTTAAAGTAAATCAAAAATGTGTTAGAAAAGTGGTCATAGATGGCAATAGCATTAACTTAAACAAGGAGGTTTAAATATGCATTACGTTGATTTATTGAACTATCTTATGGATGTTCAGAAAATTGAAAAAGAAGAATTATGTGAGCTTATTGCAATTCCCAAGAAAAAGCTTGATAGTGTTCTTGCGGGAGCTACTCCCCTCAAGAAGAAATGTCTGAAAAATCTGTCACTTTACACAAGCATTCCTCTTGATGCTATCAAGTCAGGTAACTTTGTCCTTAATGCCCCGCAGGTTGATGTGGCAGATGGTGAAGAAGCACCCAAAATCATAAAGGATGCCTATGTGCCTGAATACATACGCGAAGCAAATACTAACAGATTAAAGGCGTATTGTAAGAAAAGGTATAAAAACAGACGTGATGATGTCCTCGGTTTTATTATAATCCAGGCGATATTTTTTGTGCTCAGTTTAATTACATCTTTCTTTTTGATTTATAATTTCAATATTGTCAGCTTTAGTGGGTCTGCCAAGATTCTTACAATTGCCTTAATTCCTAACATACTAAGCATA
>JAZRFO010000049.1:0-3222 GCA_045643685.1 Acutalibacteraceae bacterium | reverse complement strand
ACCGGTAGTATTGATTTGGAGGACTTAGCGATAAAAATGGATATCGCTTGGAACGAAGATGAATATGGAAATGTGGATATAGAGCGTTATGATGTAGGCTTTGCAGCATATACAAAATCAAAAATATCATATAAGGATACTGTAGAATTTGCTTTGGATGATTTGCCCATGATGGGTGGCGGCAGTAACCCTGTAATTGATATTGTTGATGTTACAGATGCGGAAAAAGGCAAAATAATTTTAGGTTCCTACGTGTTTGGTTTTGATGCAGATATACCGGGTTTGGATAACGATACCAACAAGATCAGTTATCTTTCCGCAGGTATTGTAGTTCAACTTTCCTTAACAGCAAAGGGTGAACTTGCAATAGAATGTTCATTAGAAAATTCAGGTTTCTATATGGTAGAGGTCAGCACCGAAAACGGTTTTAAAGGCTTAGCAAAATCATACGATTATCCGTCACCTGTTTTGTATACAGGCGACTATACGCAGGAACAAGAAGACAGTTTGCCTGAAACCAAAATGACTTTTGAAGGCAGTATGGAGTTTAACGCAGCCATAGGTGTTGATGTTGGTTTATGTGTTTTCGGTATGGTTCCTTGGAAAATTGCGACCAATATTGAAGAATTGGATATGGTAACCCATATTTCAGAAGAATTCAGTAGTACTCAGGAAGTTGATACAGCCGATAAAACTACAAAAATACTTGACGATAATATCGATAGCATCGCTTTGAAAATGAACTCCACTTTAAAGTTCCATTTAGGTGCAAAAATTAATTTTATTGGTGAAACTGAATTGTTTGATATGGGTGTTGAAGCTGTACTTTTCAACAAGGACCTTTATCGCTATCCCGAGACAATTACCTTTGACCATTCTCAGTGCGGCTTCGGCAATGTGTTCGTAGGTGATTACTACACCTTGGATGAAATAGAAACAACATTCAGAGAATTTGAAAAAGAGGCTGAAATTGATGGCGTTATAACAGATCTGAAAGATGGTGCGGGTAATGCTGTAATAGAAACATTTGCCAATGAATTAGGTCTTATGCTTTATCAGATTGATCCGTCTTTGGATGAAGACTTGAACGATTATGGTTCTATGAAGTACTATTCATCGGGTGCGATTTATCTGATCGATGAATCCGGAAGGGTTTCTACGGCGATAATAACAGGTGAAGATATCTATAATGCAGGAGGTTTTCATCCGGGGGTAAGCATCAAAAAGACCGAACAACTGTACGCAAGTCCGGACTTCTCGGAAAAAATAGAATTTCAGATGAATGAAGTTCTACGATACATTCTCGGTGAAGTCGGTGTGCCTATAGTAGGTGAAACCCAAGACGTTGATTTAACTATTTATTCTTACGAATCTGAGGATTCAGATGAAGATATGATGCTTTTATTCTCAAAAGATAAACTTGTGGCAATAATTGTTACAGTAACTGATTAAAATGAAAGCAGTCGTCAAGCGACGACTGCTTTTTGTTATATTGTGGCTTCGTAACCTTCGTCAACAATTGCTTTAATCAAAATGTCGTTGGCGATTTCTTTTGAAAGTTTGACTGTTGCGATATTTTCTTCGTGACTTGCGGTGGCACTTTCAACTCCATCGATTGACGTAAGAGCCTTTACTACGTGGGCTTCACATCTGGGGCACATCATACCCTCGACTTTAATTGTTTTTTCCATATTATCAAATCCTTTCTGTTGGGTTTCTGTGTCTTCTTGTATTGTGGTTTTTCCGTCTTTTATTAATCTTGATTTAAAAAGTTTTAATCTTAAAGCGTTGGTAACAACTGAAACTGAGCTAAGGCTCATAGCTGCGGAGCCAATCATGGGGGTGAGCTTCAAGCCCCATAAGGGGAATAATACACCTGATGCAAGGGGAATTCCCAAACAGTTGTAGAAAAATGCCCAAAACAAATTCATTTTTATATTACGCATAACTGAAATGCTTAATTCGGTAGCCTTAAGGGCATCTGCAAGGGAATTGTTGATAAGCACAATATCTGCACAGTCGATGGCTATATCCGACCCGGCACCGATTGCTATGCCAATGTGAGCAGTTGTGAGGGCGGGGGCATCATTAATGCCGTCACCGATAAAAACTACCTTTTCGCCATTTTCTTGCAAGTGGCGTATTTGTTTTTCCTTGTCGGCGGGTAATAAGTCAGAAATAATAAGTTCAATACCTGTTTTTTCGCCCACAAAATTTGCGGCACCGCCATTGTCACCTGTTAACATAACAGTCTTTTTGTGGAGTTTTTTAAAGCCTTCAATGGCATTTATACTGTCCTCACGTATGGTGTCCGAAAGAGCAACGATTCCGATTATACCATTGTTCTTTGCGAAAATAAGCGGTGTTTTGCCTTCCGATGAAAGGTCGTTGAGTTGATTATCAAGAGAATTACACTCTATGCCTTGCTCAACTAAAAATCGTTTGTTACCTGCAATGAAACTGTCACTATTAATTGTTGCCGTAACACCTTTTCCCTGATAAGCGGTAAAATCTGAAACCTCGGGAAGATTCAGGTTTAATTCATCGGCACATCTTCGTATAGCCTCACCAAGAGGGTGCTCGCTTTCCTTTTCAATTGCACCGCAAAGGCTGAGGAAATTGTTTTGTGTAAGATTTTTATCAATAACAATAATATCGCTGACACTCATTTGTCCGCTTGTGAGAGTACCTGTTTTATCAAAAACAATGGTGGTGGCTTTGCCGAGGTTTTCGAGGGCTTCGGCAGATTTTATAAGAATGCCGTTTTCGGCGGCTTTGCCTGTACCGACCATAATTGCAACAGGTGTCGCAAGACCTAAGGCACAGGGACAGGAAATAACAAGTACTGTTATAGCAAAGGAAAGAGCATTTTCAAAGTCTTTTCCAAAAATAAGCCACATTAAAAATGTTACAAGAGAAATACCCATTACCACGGGTACGAACACACCGCTGACTTTATCCGCAAGTCGTGCTATAGGGGCTTTGGATGAAGATGCATTTTCCACAAGCTTTATAATTTGTGAAATAGTTGTGTTTTCCCCGACCTTTGAAGCGGTCATATAAAAGGTTCCGCTTTTGTTCAGTGTTGCGGAAATAACCTTATCACCGGTTGATTTTTCAATAGGTATGCTTTCGCCTGTAACGGCGGATTGGTCAACTGAGCCGTAGCCCTTTGTGACTACTCCGTCAACGGCTATTCTTTCACCGGGGCGTATGATAATT
>JAZRFO010000048.1:0-7644 GCA_045643685.1 Acutalibacteraceae bacterium | reverse complement strand
ATTTCTTGATTGCGTTCTTGATTGCTCAATAAACAAGGATGTAGTTAAAAAATCAGGTATCAAAATTCTTTATACACCCCTTAACGGTACAGGTAACAAGCCTGTTCGTCGCGTTCTTAAAAAATTGGGCGTTAAAGAGTTACAGGTGGTAAAATCACAGGAAAAGCCCGACGGCAATTTCCCCACTTGTCCCTATCCCAACCCCGAAATCCGTCAGGTATTCGAGGAAGGTCTTAAAATGACCGACGAGTTTCCTGCAGACCTTATGATTGCTACAGACCCCGACTGTGACCGTGTTGGTATTGCAGTACGCGATAACGGTGAATATAAGCTTATGACAGGTAATGAAGTGGGCGCAATGCTTTGCGAATACATTCTTTCCGAACTTAAAGCAAAGGGCACACTTCCCGAAAATCCCGTGGTTGTTAAAACTATTGTTACAACACCCCTTATTACCGAAATCTGCAAGGCATATAATGCAGATATGCGCGACCTTCTTACAGGTTTCAAATATATCGGTGAATGTATTACCGAGCTTGAAGCCGCAGGGGAGGAAAACCGTTACGTTATGGGTCTTGAAGAAAGCTACGGCTACCTTACAGGTATTCATGCACGTGACAAGGACGCAGTTAACGGTGCAATGATTATTTGCGAAATGGCAGCATTTTATAAATCAAAGGGTATTACACTCTGGCAGTTTATGAACAGTATTTATGAAAAATACGGCTATTTCTTCAATCAGCTCGACAACTACGCCTTCGAGGGTGCCGCAGGTATGCAGAAAATGGCAGATATGATGGACACCTTGAGAAACGACCCGCCCAAGGAAATTTGCGGAAGCAAGGTTGTATGGGTAGGCGACTACAAAACAGGCAAAACTACCGACGGTGAAACAGGTCTTCCTAAGTCAAACGTGCTTTCATACAGAATGGAAAGTGGCGACACAGTAATTGTAAGACCCTCAGGTACAGAACCTAAAATCAAAATCTATATTACCGCAAAAGCAACTTCAAGAGAAGAAGCAGAAAAGAAGCTTGAAACAGTTTCCTTAAGCGTAAAAGAACTTTTGGGTATTGAATAAAAGTAACGATGCCAACCTTTTTGGTTGGCATCGCATTTTTTTACTTATTAGCAGCAGCCACAGCCACAGTCGTTACGACCGCAGTCATTGGAGATGCAATTGTTACCACAACCGTAAGCGTTACCGTTACCGTTGCCGCAAATCAAGAAGATGATGATAAGGATAATAATCCAAGAGCAGTTATTACCGTTGTTAAAGAAGCAACCCATTCTTAAACCCCCTTTCAATGCATAATATGTCATTGACATATTTTTGTTACAGTGAATAACAACAAAATTTACGAACAGAATAAATGTGTCAAAAACAATTGTGATTGAAAGGTGTGATTAAATGAGTTTTATGTTCAATTTTGATAAATACAAAAAGGGTGACTCCCGCTACTATGATGATTACCAGAATGATGATGACTTCGACTACGAGTATTCGGACGAATTTTTTTATGGCGATGGATACGACGAAGACGATTTGCTTTAACAAAAAGCCATCTGCAGTTGCAGATGGCTTTTTCAATTAGGAGTTTTTGGGCACTTCGTGCCGATTGTAAATTAATTTGTTGCAATGCGGAGCTTTATCATCCCTGTTTGCTTTAGCAAATAGGGAGGGTGAGCGTTTGTGAGCGCTGCCGGTGGCAGATGAAGCGAACAAAAAGCTCTGGGCGCAATAAGGAGTATTGCGAAGTGAATAACGAGCAAGACGACTATATTGCAACCGGTTGACCAAAAGCAATGCTTTTGGTGGTGGGTAGTTCTCTTGCTGATTTTCTTCACTTGGATAGTCGTATACGTCAACCAATTTCTTTACCATCTTGAATTAATTTTCTTTTTATCGTATAATACTTATATATTTGTGCATTATCTGATTGAGGTGAGTGTTTTGATTTGTCAGAATTGTAATAAAAACGAAGCGAATATGCACATGAAACGTATTATTAACGGTCGTGCTGCCGAGGTTCATTTGTGTTCCGATTGCGCCCGTTCTTTAGGTTATGGCGAGGCTTTTTCGGGCTTTGGTCTTGGCTTGGGCGAGTTGTTCGGTGAACTTTTAGGTAAAACCGATGGTGCGGTGACCGGTGCTTATTGTCCCGGTTGCGGTAAATATTTTGATGAAATTGTTTCCGACGGCAAAATGGGTTGTGCCGAATGCTACGGTGTATTTTACGATAAGCTTCTTCCGTCCTTACGTCGTATTCACGGTAAGGCAACCTATGTGGGCTCAAAACCTGCGTCGCAGAATGCAATTTCTCTCGAAGACCGTGTGGAAGAATTAAAAGGCAGACTTTCGGATGCTATCGCCGAGCAGAATTTTGAACTTGCGGCACAGCTCCGTGATGAAATTATTGCTATTACAACTACGGGAGGGGAAGACTGATGTGTGCTAAATGGTATCTTGGTACAGGTGCACAGAATGATGTTGTTATTAACACAAGTATTCACCTTGCCCGAAATATACGCTCTTTTCCGTTCCCCGGAAGGCTTTCGCTTCCCGATAAGCTTAAGGTAAACGGTGTAATCAAAAACGCCGCCGACTTTATAGACGGCTACCATTTCAATTATTATGAAATGAAAACTCTGTCACAGTCAGAGGTGGTTTCCCTTGCGGAGCGTCACCTTGTAAGTCCCGAGTTTGCGTCCTCACGTGACGGTAGAGCCTTGCTTTTAACTGAGGACGAAGCCGTAAGCATTATGCTTAATGAGGAAGACCATATCCGTTTGCAGGTTATGTATGCGGGTTTTGCTCTTGACGATGCTTACAGAACCGCAAGTCAGATTGAAAAGGAGCTTTCAGGAAAACTTGATTTCGCCTTTGATGATAAATTGGGCTACCTTACTCAGGACCCGACGGCTCTCGGTACGGGTATGAAAGCATCAGTTGTTCTTCATCTTCCGGGTCTTGTATCAACATCCCAGATAACAAAGCTTATTACAACTGTTTCAAAGTTAGGTCTGTCGCTCAGGGGTTCTTACGGTGAAGGTGCCGCCGCAAAGGGTGATATGTTCCGACTCAGTAACACCATAACTCTCGGCATTTCCGAAAAAGCCGCTATCGAAAACCTTAAATCCATTGCTTTGCAGATAGCCGCACAGGAAAGAGCCGCACGTGAGGAGCTTTTTAAAGCCCCTGTAACAGAGGACAGAATTTACAGAGCCTACGGCGTTTTAAAATATGCCCGTCTTATTGACACAAACGAGTTTATGGAGCTTATATCCCTTGTAAGACTCGGTGCGGTTAAGGGCATTATTAATATGGATTGCTCACAGATTGAAGCGCTTATGATTCATATGCAACCGGCTACAATATCCCTTTCCGTTGACCGACCTCTTGACAGAATCGAACGTGATAAGTTGAGAGCGGCAATGGTACGAAAAGCATTAGTATAAATTTTTAAAACTGCCGAGAAATCGGCAGTTTTTTGTTGATAATATAACTGAGTTATGATAATATATCGTTTGTTATTTTGAATTTCGAGGTTTTTACGGTGCATAGTAATAATAAATCCAAATCCTTTGTGGCATCAATGCTTCTTATCTTAGCGGCATTTATATGGGGTACAACCTTTGTTGCACAAAAAGAGGGGCTTGAGCAGATTGGTAACTTTACATTCCTTTCCTTAAGGTCCTGGCTTGCGGTAGTGGTGTTAACCCCCGTGTCACTGTTCATTTATAAGAATAATAAAAAGAAATTCGGCGAGGGCGACCACGGTGAGAATAAAACCTTTTTCTCAAAAAGGCTTTTCTTAGGCGGTGTCCTCTGCGGTGCCTCCGTTTGTCTTGCATCTTTGGTGCAACAGTATGGCATAATGTTTGCGGGTGTTGGTAAATCAGGCTTTCTTACCACACTTTATATCCTGATGGTGCCTTTGATAGGGCTCATTTTTCGTAAAAAAGTGCAACCTATATTATGGGTCTGTATTGTCATTGCCACCGTGGGAATGTACTTCTTGTGCGTTACTCAGGTGGGCGGTATAAATATCGGTGATATTTTACTTATACTTTGTGCATTCCTTTTTGCAGTTCAGATAATGATTGTTGACCACTTCGTAAAAAAACTTGACGGTGTAAGGCTTTCTCTTATTCAGTTCGGTGTTGCAGCGGTTATTTCAACAGTTGGTATGTTCATTTTTGAAGAACCCGACCCCGTAGCAATTGGTGATGCATGGTTTTCAATTTTCTATGCAGGTGTCCTGTCCTCGGGTGTGGCTTTTACCTTGCAGGTTGTAGCACAGAAAAATCTTAACCCCACAGTTGCAAGCCTTATTATGAGCCTTGAATCCGTATTTGCCGCCTTGGCAGGTGCATTCTTTGGCGAAAGACTCACCCCCAACGAAATTTTCGGTTGCGCCCTCGTATTCCTTGCAATAATCCTCGCCCAGTTACCTGTAGAAGAATTATTTAAAAGAAAAAAGCGATGAATATAAACAACGTGTCTTGAAAAAGATACGTTGTTTTTCTTTGGGTTGAAACTTTTTTAAAATTTTTATATAATTTTTTGTAACGAATTATAGTTTTTCCTATCTAATAATCGGAAGGCGGTGAGAATGTGGCTGATTTTGAAAAAGTGTTTCGGGAATACAGGGTTTTTATTTATAAATATCTGTTTAAACTTTGTCGTGATGAAATTCTTGCAGAGGAATTAACTCAGGAAACCTTTTTTCGTGCATATATGAATATAAGTTCCTTGCGTGACGAAGGTAAAATACCTGTCTGGCTATGTCAGATTGCAAAGAATACATATTTCGCCTGGTACAATGCACAGAAAAAACAACTTAACCTTGACGAAGCAAAGGAAATCCAAGAATCTTTTGATATAGAGCAACAGTTTGTTGAAAAAGATTTGACCGAAAAAGCACTTAAATGTCTGCACGAGCTTGATGAACCCTATAAAGAGGTTTTTATGTTGGCGGTTTTAGGACAGATTTCATTAAAGGATATAAGTAAAATGTTCGGTAAAAGCGAAAGTTGGGCAAGGGTCCCTTTTTACCGTGCCAAACAAAAAATGACAGAAAGGATGAACGAATTTTATGAGTAAAGCAGTTTATACGGAGTGCGGTGTTGTAGGGGATTTACTTCCTCTTTACATAGACGAGTGTTGTTCGGAGGAAAGTAGATCAATAGTAGAATCCCACTTGAAGGAATGTGAGGATTGTAAAGCTGTTTTTGAAAGTATGAGTTCCTGTTCCGCAGATAAAGAGCAAGAATTTAATGTACCACAAAAGTTAAGCAAAATTAATGATTGGAAAGCATCGGTTTTACAATCGGTTTTATTGTTTGTGTCTTTTGCGGTTCTCGCCGTTGGCATTACTTTGGAGGCATACACACCTTATAGCGTTAACAATGGTTTGTGGGCATTTACGATTATAGTTCCTGTATCTGGCTTTATGCTTTCTCTCTCTAATTGGTACTTTGTAAGAATATATAAAAACAGACGTGTTTTTTCGAGTGTTTCAAGCTTTATTACTTTGCTTATAAGCATAGGTTCATATGTGTGGGCGGTTGTTCATTACAGGTCAACGTTTTTTGAACTGTCAGGTTCCCTGGTTCAGTTTGTAGCATTGGGTATTGTAATTACCGCGGTGTTATGTATAGTTGTCAAAATTGTTTCGGGGATTTACGCAAAAATGTTGGGTAAGGAGTGAGGATTCCTATGAATAAAAGGAAAGTTGTTATTTGCGCAGTATCACTCTTTTTAGTCAATATAGTAATTTTTTTGTCAGTTTTCGGTTTTGTTTGGTTCAAACTCTCAAAGGTTAATCCGTATATTACAGATAAACAGATTGTTTATGTTCCTGAAAACATACCGCGTAAATTTCATTATGATTTAGTTGGTGTTTTTTTCGGGAATGATGGTTTTGAATATTGGGTAATAAAACCCAATAAAGCTGATAAAGAGGCGCTCCTCGTAGATGTACAGAACGGAAATTGGAGTGAATTTAATGGACAATATAATGATATTTTGTTTGGTCTTAATTACTACGGCGACGAATTTACGAAACCTGTAATATCCAAGCAACTTAATAGTGAAGGTACGTATATTTGTTATTACGATGATGTGAAAGAAGAAGTGGTTAGTGAATTTGACAGTTCATTTATAACTTCACAATGGATAATTTTTATATATGATTCTGTGGAAAACATTTATTATTGTATCCACCAATCATGCTGAATCGCAGACAGTGAAAATGAAATTAATGAAAGCCTGTATTATTTTTATTGTGCTAAGCTTTTTTGCATACGGCGTGTATTGGATGTTTTTTGACATTCAGCGTATTGAAGGACAGGATAAAATAGTGGAAGTTTTATCGCCGAGCAATGAATATACAGTGACAGCCTATTTGAATAGCGGTGGGGCAACAACAGGGTGGTCTGTGTTAGGGTCCGTGACCTATAACGAAACAGGAAAAACTAAAAATATATATTGGAAATACGAATGCGAAGAAGCAGATATATATTGGGTAGATGAAAAAACTGTCAGCATAAACGGAGAGAAACTGAATGTTTCAACGGATATATATGATTACAGACGAGAATGAAAAAGCTCCCTCATCAGAGGGAGCTTTTTGTGTCGGATAATTAAAGCTTTTCTACAATTTCTTTTGTATCTCTTGCAATTGCAAGTTCTTCGTTTGTGGGAACGCAATATGCTTTTACGGGGCAACCGGGCTTTGTAAGCTCTTTTTCTTCGCCACGTACTGCGTTTGCTTCTTCGTCAAGCTCAATACCGAGGTATGAAAGGTTCTTAAGAACATCTTCACGAAGGTCTGTACAGTTTTCACCGATACCGCCTGTGAATGCGATTACGTCAACACCGTCCATAGCTGCAACGTAGGAACCGATGCATTTACGAATCTGGTACCACTGCATATCACGTGCAAGTTTTGCTCTCTTGTTGCCTTCCTGTGCGGCAGCGCGAACTGCTCTGTCGTCAGAGTGAACGCCTGAAATACCGAGAACGCCACTCTTCTTGTTCATAATGGTATCCATTTCCTTAGGACTGAGGTTGTGCTTGTCCATAATGTATGTAACAACAGAGGGGTCAATAGCACCGCAACGTGTACCCATCATGAAACCATCAAGGGGAGTAAGACCCATACTTGTGTCAAGAACCTTACCGTCTTTGATAGCGGTGATTGAGCAACCGTTACCAAGGTGACAGGTGATAAGCTTGATATCCTTAAGGTCTTTGCCTACGATTTCAGCAGTTCTGTATGCAACAAAACGGTGTGAAGTACCATGAGCACCGTAACGACGGATATGGTCATTTTCGTAGTATTCGTAGGGGATACCGAACATATATGATGTTTCGGGCATTGTGCTGTGGAATGCGTTATCGAAAACTGCAACCTGGGGAACTGATGCACCGAAAACTTCGTTACAACATTCAATACCTACAACGTGTGCAGGGTTGTGAAGGGGAGCAAGAACGCTGAGTTCATCAATTGCTTTAAGAACACTGTCGTCAATAAGTACGCTCTCTGTGAAACGGTCGCCACCCTGAACAACTCTGTGACCGATAGCGCTGATTTCATCAAGACTGTCAATAACCTTGCATTCGCCTGAAACAAGTGC
>JAZRFO010000047.1:0-9628 GCA_045643685.1 Acutalibacteraceae bacterium | reverse complement strand
AGGGAAGAGATGCGAAGTAAACTTAAGCTTAAAGATAATCAGAAATTTTGTTTGTTTTTAGGTTGGCATTTACATACTAAGGGTATTGATATTGCTTTTAAAGCCATTGATAAATTAAGCAAATCAAACCATGATATAGTTTTAGGTGTTGTTGGTCATAGTGGGACACCAAGTGATGATAGTTTGAATTCTATAAAAGCGTTTACAGGCGTTGATCCTTGTAGTTCCTGGATTAAATATCTTGAAAGTACTGATGATATTTTTGCGTACCATAAGGCTGCGGATGTCTATTTGTCAGCAAGTCGTACTGAAGCTTTTCCCTATAGTGTGCTTGAGGCAATTTCTCAGAACACTCCACTTGTTGTGAGTGATATTCCCGCTACAGTTTGGTGCCATAGTTATGATAAGGTTTTTGTTTATCCAACAGAGGATTATAGTTTGTGTGCAAATGCTATTGAACAAGCAATAAAAATTGATAGAAATGCACCTTCGAATTGTGATGAATTTGTTGGAAAATATAGCATTGAAAAATGGTGCAAAAAGATTAAAAATATTTATACAACAGATTGATAAAAAAAGTCACCTTTCGGTGACTTTTTTATTTTGGATTTATCAACGAATTAAAATACTCATTAATTTCTTCTGGTGTTTCCTTCATACCATTATCAACCCACCATCTGACAGTTTCAACAAAGCTAGATGTAATATGATTAATAATAAAATTTTCAGGTAATTTATTGCTTTTGTTTATATCAAATGAGATTAACTGTTTTTTTACAAGTTTTTTAAGATTCGATTTGAAGTAATTTAAAAATAAATCATTGTTTTTTCCTGATAACAATTCTAATATATTATTGTCGTTTTTCCCTAAGTGCTTAAATAAATGTAAAAATACTGTATCGGGTTCATCGCATTCGAAAATATGCCTGTGCTCGGTATTTTTATTTGTTGTTAAGTCAAAAATATGACAAAACAACTCCTCGCAAAGTTCTTTCAACAGATAATCCTTTGTTTCAAAATGAGCATAAAAAGTCGCTCTGCCAACGTCCGCTTCTTCTATAATTTCAGCAACAGTAATTTTGTTGAAGTCCCGTTCAGATAATAACTTTATAAAAGCGTTAAATATAGCTTCCCTTGATTTTCTTTGCCTTCTGTCCATTTTCACACCATACATTTTTTTACTTTCGTTCAGTAACATACATAAAGAAAGTTTTGTGTATTGTTTACCGCCGATTATTTGTATACAATAATGAACACAATGTTCAATATTGAATATATTGTATCATTACAATATATTATTGTCAATCGGAGGGCTTGCTATGAAAAGTGAAATTAAAATTTTTCTTGCATTTATTCTGAACCTATTATTTTCGTTGTTTGAGTTTTTTGGTGGTACTTTTACAGGTAGTGTTGCTATAATTTCCGATGCGGTACATGATATGGGAGATGCTTTGAGCATTTTAATATCCTTTCTTCTTGAAAAGAAAAGTAAAAACAATGCCGATTTAAGGTATACATACGGATATGCCAGATACTCTCTTTTAGGGTGTGCCGTAACGTGTTTTATTCTTCTTACAGGTTCAGTTGTGGTTATTTATAATGCAATATTAAGGTTAATAAACCCCGAGCCCATAAATTATAACGGAATGATTGTTTTTGCTGTGGTAGGGGTAATAGTCAATTTTATAGCTGTGTTTTTTACAGGTGGCGGTGGAACGCTTAATCAAAAGGCGGTTAATCTTCACATGCTTGAGGATGTCCTCGGTTGGGTTGTGGTGTTAATTGGCGCAATTGTTATGCGATTTACAGATTTCTACTATCTTGACCCAATAATGTCAATCTGCCTTGCGCTATTCATTATGTTTAATGCTTTGAAAAATTTGCTTGAGGTTTTAAATATTTTTCTTGAGAAAGCCCCAAAGAATATTGATATTAAAGAACTTTTTAATGGTTTATGTGGAATTGATGGTGTAAGTGATGTTCACCATTTTCACTTGCGAAGCTTTGATGGTTTGAACAACTCTGCCACAATGCATATTGTAACTGATGACGATGCACGTATCGTAAAGGAAAATGTACGCAATTTTCTTAAAGAAAAGGGTATTGAACATTCAACGATTGAGATTGAAACCGAGGCAGAAAATTGCACTGACAAAAATTGTAAGCTTGAAATCGAGATTAAAACACATCATCACCATCGGCATTAAAATATTATATTTATCTTAATTAATTGACAATATATATTTATTTTTATATAATTAATTTCAGTAATCTTCGGAGGTTAATTATGTCAATTAAAGTGTTTGTTTTAAAATACAAAAACCAGCTTAAAGCTATGAATCCTAAATATGACGAGATTTTTACTTTGTCAGGGGATGAACCCATAGCTTTTGCCGATAAGGATAAAGTTAAAGTGTCTTTTGCCTCGATTGCAGATACTCATCTCGTTAATAACGAGGCGGCAACAGTTAATTTAAATAACTTCTTTGAAGATTTAAAGAATGCAGATGGTAAAATTGACGCGGTTCTTATGGCAGGTGATATTGCCGATTACGGATTGAAAAAAGAATATAATCGTTTCTTTGATGTTTTTGATAATTACAAGAATGATTATAAACTCTTTGTTACTATGGGTAATCACGATGTCCGTTTTACTTTTGGCAAAAACCAAAAGATTATTATGAATAAGGCCGAAGAATATCTTGGTATCAAGACTAATAGAAAAAGCTTCTATTCTTACGATGTTAATGGATATACATTTATAGTAATCGGCACGGAAAAGCGTGTTCTTGAAAAAGCACATATTACAAAGGAGCAGATTGATTTCCTTGATAAGGAACTTGCAAGAGCAACCAAAGACGGCAAACCGGCTTTTGTTATGTGCCATCAGGCATTTGCTTTTACCCACGGTCTTCCTGAAGTATGGAAAACAGGGGATATGGGCGAACAGAACGACGATGTTCGCGCAGTTATGGAAAAATACAAAAACGTATTTTTCATTAATGGTCACCTTCATGGTGGTGTTTTCGAAAAGACCTTTGAAGTGCTTAACGAAGAAAACGGTGTTTATTCACTCAGTGTACCCGGTTACCGTAAAAAGAACAACTTCGGTTATACCGATTGCGGCACAGGTTACTATGGTGAGGTTTATGACGATAAAGTAATTTTCACCGCCCGTAAATTCGTAGAGGGTAAAAGGGTAGATGCTGAATACGCTAAGTTTGAAATTGAGTTGAAGTGAAATAAATAGACCCGCAAGGATGTTCCTTGCGGGTTTTAGTTTTATTTCTGTAGCCATTGTAATTCCATTGCAGGGATAACAATGTAATTATCGGGTCCGTTACCAACTCTCAAATAAACGTTTCTAATACCTGCCTGAATAATATTTCTGGCACAAACGGGACAGGGTTTTGATTTATAAACTGAATTATCACTTGGGTTAATACCTGTAAGATATAAATCTGCACCCAATGTCTGTTGACGGGAACAGTTAAGCAAAGCATTCATTTCGGCGTGAACTGCTCTGCATATTCCGTAACCTTCTCCTTGATGCATATTCTGTTCTATTCTTGGACAATAACCTATTTCACAACAGTTTTCAAATCCTCGTGGTGAACCATTATATCCTGTTGAAACAACAACATCGTCTTTTACAATTACTGCACCGTACTTACGTTTTAAACAGGTGCTTCTATACGCAAAAACCTCCGCGCAGTTGAGATATGTATCAATTTTAGAAACAAGTTTATTGCGTTCAGGATAGACCATAATATACTCCTCGAAATGTTTTCTGTGGATAAATTGTAGCATAAAATATAGTAAAAATCAATTAATTCATTATTCATTAAAAAGTCGTAAGAGTTGGAATGAATAATGAATGATAAATATTGAAGAATGAATAATACAAGAATAAAAGTCGCAAACTTACGCTTGCGACTTTTATTCTTGGCAGGGATGGCGAGGTTCGAACTCACGGATGACGGAGTCAAAGTCCGTTGCCTTACCGCTTGGCTACATCCCTATATTAAAAGAGTCAAACTCAAAGAGTTTGACCTTTTTTAAAATGGGGTGGATGATCGGGGTCGAACCGACGACCTCCAGGGCCACAACCTGGCACTCTAACCAACTGAGCTACATCCACCATATATTGGCACGGATGGAGGGGCTCGAACCCCCGACCTACTGCTTAGAAGGCAGTTGCTCTATCCAACTGAGCTACATCCGCGCGTTGTGGAGCGGGTGATGGGAATCGAACCCACACGACCAGCTTGGAAGGCTGGGATTCTACCATTGAACTACACCCGCGTGTGTCACAACAACAGACATTTTACCACAACACTATTGCGTTGTCAAGATTTTTATTTAATAAATTAGTAAAAAATATTACAAATTATTCCACACCCACACAGTAATCATTAGTTGCATCTGTAATGGTTATTTCCATGATTTTTCCTTTTAAATTATAGTTGGTATAAACACGTACAGGTGTGTAGTTTTTTGTGTAACCCTCGGTGTAGCCATCTTTGTCAGTTTCAAAAAGCACTTCTGTTTTCTTGCCAATCTGATTTTTTAAATATTCGGTTCTGATAATATCTGCGATTTCTGTTAATCTGGCGGCTCTGTTTTCTTTAACTGATTTTTCCAATTGCTCCATTTTAGCGGCAACTGTACCCTTACGAACTGAATAGGGGAATATGTGAGCTTTTTCAAAACCTACTCTTTCAACAAATTCACAGGTTGTTTTGAAATCATCCTCGCTTTCACTGGGGAAACCAACTAAAACATCTGTGGTGATAGTTGCGTCAGTAAATGTTTCGCGTAATTTCTTTGCAAGATTTTCATATTCCTCGGCGGTGTAATGTCTGTTCATTTTCTTTAAAACAGAGTTGCATCCGCTTTGGACTGAAATATGGAACTGAGGACATAATTTTGTTACTTTTGAAAGTTTTTCAATCATTTCATCAGTAATGTGGTCAGGCTCAAGAGAACCAAGACGTACTCTTTTTATACCATCGTACTTTTCTGCAAGCATTAAGGCATCAGGGAGGGAATAGGGCGTTTTTTTGCCATAATCAGAAAGATTAATACCCACAAATACAATCTCGTTGTAGCCGTTTTTAGCAAGGCTTTTTAATTCATTATCAATATCATCAAGACTTTTTGAACGTGATCTGCCACGTGCAGTGGGAATAAGGCAGTAAGAACAAAATCTGTCACAACCATCCTGGATTTTTAAAAATGCACGAGTATGTCCATCAAACCTTGTTATACCGCTACTGCAGAGTGAGTCACCTGTCTTGTGCTCAATATAGAAATCTGTAAATGTTTTGTTTTCGATGTATGTATTTATTGCATCGGCTATTTTTTGATTGCTTCTGTTACCCATAAGTATATCAACTTCGGGTAAGTCGTTAATTATGTGCTTTTCTGCCTGTGAGGCACAACCTGTGAGTACAATAATGCAATCCGGGTTTTGTTTTTTTATTTTTCGAACGGTTTGTCTTGTTTTTCTTACACTTTCGGCGGTAACTGTACAAGAATTTATAACGGCAATATCCGCGTCAGCTACACTATATATAATAGTATAGCCTTCACGTTCTAAAATTTCACCCATTTCCTGAGTTTCATACTGATTTACTTTACAACCTAAAGTGTAGAAATATACGTTCATTTTTTCTCGCCAACTTAAATAAAAATCACTCCCGAATAACTCGGGAGTGAAATTATAACATAGATTTTAAATAAGTTCAAGTTTCAACTTATTTATTACCGGGAAATACACCATTCTGTGCGATATCGGAGAAGCCGTTGCCGGAACCTGTAAGAGCAGTAATTACAGAATCAAGGAATTCGCAGATTGCTTCGAGAAGGTCTGCAGTTGCTGTATCTTCTTCTGCGGGTAATTCGCCGTTATGACCTACTCTGTAAATAGCATCTTCAATTCTTTCAGTTGCTGCTTCTGCTGCGGTGGGTTCGCAAATTGTATCGTTAAGAAGGGCAAGGCAATCAAGGTAAGCTGCTTTAAGTTCTTCTATGTCAGCGTCTGAGCAAACAAGCTCGTTGCCTTCGATGTCGTATGTTACGCCATTGTTATAGTTAGTAATTAAAGCGCTTGCATCTTCAATTCTCCAACGGGTGATGTTTCTTGTGTTACGTGTGCCGTTGAACTGAGGGAAGCCGGGGTTGTCGTTAACGCTCTTAATATCGCCTGTAATAAGGTTACCGATGAGCTGGATAACAACGTCATTTCTACCAACTTCGTGATGCTGATTCTGGAAGAACCATGTTGTATCGATAAATGCACAAGTTGAAATATCAAGGCTTCCGTCGGGGGAGATGATAGCATCATCAGAGAAGAGGATTTCGTCGGGAAGGATTTCACCTGCGGGAACGTAAGTTGCACCGAGTGTTGTTGAGTCGATGTCGATGATAGCGTCACTGTTTGTAACGTCAGAACTTCTCATTGCACCGAAGAAGTTATAGTCAGCCTTTGCGTAATCCATACCATAACCTGCAACGTTATGAACAAGTCTGTTATCTCTTTCTGCGAAAGCTTTAAGGTTGTCAACAAGATTCAATCTTGCAGTCTGGAAGTGGTCGATTGTCTGTGCAAGGTCAGCACATTCGGGATCGCCCCAGATTCTGTCGTAATACATAGCCTTAACGTCTTCATATCTGTCTGTAGGAACCATAGCCCAGAACTGAGGACAGTAGAGCATAAGTGTATCAACGATGCCGTCCACAGCACCTGAAAGGATGGAGTAAACAACTTCTTTGGGCATAATCTTAAGAGCAATGTTGATTATGTAACCAAGTGTAGCTGAATCACTGTTCTCTTGCATTACCATGGGTAAGAATTCGTTGAAGAAGAAATGTTCATATTCGGGGTGCTCAGGATCGTTGATTTTGAACTCTCTGAGATAGAAGTCACCCATAACGTCAGTACCCTGAAGACAAGCAACAACGTTAACTATACGGTTGATGTCGGTGTAGTTGGGGTCAACGTCCTTCATCATTTCTAAATATGCTGTAAGGATTGTACCACCGAGAGAAATTGTAACGATATTTACTTTATCAACACCCTGTTCAGCTTTAACGAACTGAATGTACTCGTCAAGACCTTTTGCAGATTCAAAGGGATCGCCGATAAGGGGGAATGCATAAAGATAAAGTGAGTTTTCGTCAATGATAGCTTCACGGGCAACTTCGCCTGTTGTAGCATCAATTGTATCCTCAGTGAGCATTTTCATGGGGATCATTCTGTAGAAATAATCCTTGTCATCCTGTGTCATGCCACCAACTGAAGTTCCGTAATGAACAGTTTTGAGGTTTTGGACAGGTTTACCGTCTTTGCCGGAAGCCTGAATTGCGAAAACTTCTTCAACAGTATTTGCAACGCCTTCTCTGAGCTTGCCATCGCTATCGCTCTGACGGATAAGTGCTCTTACGAGGGGAGCAGCAAGGTTGTTGGTGATAGTAGGAACAAGGTTGGATGTGTCAAGAATAAGAAGACCACCGGAAAGTTCATCACCAGCTGCGTTTGTAGCAGGGTTGCCGTTTTCATCAGCAAGGTAAGAAATTGACTGGCTGATACCGGGGATGATGATTGTAGGATAAACCACTTCTTTTACCTGTTCTCCTGATTCACCTTCGTCACTTGTGGTAGCACCTGCGAAGAAATTGGGTGTGGACTGCATAAGCTCAATAGCTTCGTCAATGCTGTTTGCATTGATGATGTTTGAACCATCAGCAATCTCGGTATAATTTGTGTTTGCTTTGATGATACTTGTAATAGCAATAGCAGCTGCACTGACAACAGAGAGAGTCATAATTACAGCAAGAGCTATGGCGATTACACGTTTGCCTGTCTTTTTCATAGAAAAAGCTCCTCCTTAGGTTTTTATACATACTAAAATATACCATATTTTTTTCAAAAATACAATACTATTATATTATATTTTTTACACAAAAACACAGGCATTAATTTGTTGACTTTAACTTTATATATAGATATAATAAATAAAGAAATATCATTTTTACATCATCTCGTACATATATTTACACATAGGTTGACGGGAGTTGATTGTGATGTTTGTTGTTTCTGTTTCATCCAAAGGTTTCAAAAGAATTTTTTCGGTTATTGTGGTCGTGATTGTTGTTATCGGTGTGGTTACTATGTACAGTTGTTTTTCAGGTGTCAACAAAACCGGTAATGATGCAACTATAATTAATAATACCGTTGAAGGTTCCGCAGGTATTCTTGAGTTTATTTCCCACTTCGGTTGGGAGGTAATAAATGAACCAGACGATGTGCGTGAGGTTATAATCCCAGTGGAGTTTGATGATGTTTATAATAATTACAACAGTATTCAACTTGCCCAAGGGTATGACCTGGAAAAATATGCAGGTGAACGTGTTAAAAAGTGGAGTTTTACAATTACCAACTATCCCGGTTATGAGGAACAGGATTTTATAAAAATCAATGTTTTAGTCTTTGAAGGCAAGGTTATCGGCGGTGATGTGTGCTCTGTAAAATTGGACGGATTTATGCACGGTTTCGCCTTGGAAAAGGAATAAATATGGCAAAAAATACAGTTAAAACTGAGCGTCTTGATAAAATTATTTCTTCTCAGGGGCTTGTTTCACGTAGTGAAGTTAAGCAACTTGTGAAAAGGGGAGAAGTAACCGTAAACGGTGTTGTTATCAAGGATGCGTCTCTCAAATTTTCATATGATGATGTTATTGTTGTTCAGGGTCAACGTCTTTTTCAGACAAGATACACTTATATAATGCTCAATAAACCCAAGGGTGTTGTCAGTTCAACCGATGATAAACGTGATAAGACAGTTGTTGATATTCTGCCGGAAGAACTGAAACGTAAAAATCTTTTTCCTGCGGGAAGATTGGACAAAGATACTACCGGCTTTTGTCTTATTACCGATGACGGTGAATTTGCCCATAATATTCTTTCTCCGTCCCGGCATGTTACTAAAACATATATTGCCGAGGTAAGTGATGCCATTAACGTGGAGAAAGCTAAAAAAGCTTTTCTTGATGGTGTTATTCTTGGTGATGGAACTGTTCTTCTTACGGCAATTCTTGAAGAAATACCGTGTAAGGACAAGCATTTGTTTAAAGTGATAATTAAAGAGGGGAAATATCACCAGATTAAGCGTATGTTCGCATCTTTGGGCACTACGGTTATTGAGCTTAAACGCATTGCCATTGGCGGACTACCCCTTGACGAGAGTCTTCCTGAAGGCTCTGCCAGACTTCTGACAGACGAAGAGTTAAAATCAATTGTTGAAAATGACGAAAGATTTTAGTCTCATTTAGTTGGTGATTTTTGCATTTGAAACAAGTTTTTTTGTCGTAAAATTAACAAATTGCATAAAAAAATTTGAAAAATATAAAAAAAGCACTTGCAAATGCGGTTAAAGTTGTGTATTATGTATAACTGTTAAGTGGTTAAGTTGGCGAAAATAATCCAAAACAGTTTTTTGAATGCCTGTTTTTGCTAAACTATTGTTAAAATCCTCGTGAATCCTTCGAGGATTCACTGTGTTTTGTGCCCCAGTTTGACAAAAATCTGCTGGAGGACAAAGTGCCGAAATGCTTTGAAAAAATC
>JAZRFO010000046.1:0-2329 GCA_045643685.1 Acutalibacteraceae bacterium | reverse complement strand
AGAGCAGGGTTAATGCTGCAAGATGATAGTTTATTTGGTTTCAGAGATAAACTTACAATTGGAGCATATGCAAGCAGACACTCTATTACTCCTTTTGCAGATTACAATATCCCCGTTAATAAAAAAGACGGCAGAGTAGGTATTTCATACTCTTTCGGTAATTCACAAGTTAAAAACGGTGCTTACTCAATGTTTAATATTGAAAGTAAATCGCATAATGCTTCCGTTTACTATCACCAGCCTTTAATCACAAAACCTTGGATGGAACTTGCAAGTACAAGTTCAGTTGGTTTTAAATACTCTGAAACAAGTTTT
The DNA here is from genome assembly GCA_045643685.1 of Acutalibacteraceae bacterium. Lineage (GTDB taxonomy): Bacteria > Bacillota > Clostridia > Oscillospirales > Acutalibacteraceae > DTU089. The sequence continues at coordinate 2,014 of JAZRFO010000046.1, read as the reverse complement.
GAAAAAGTTAAACTATATGAAAACAAAATACCATATATTCAGACAGGTTTAAACTTTAGATATGACACAAAACGCGGTATTTGGTATTTATCGCAGAACGCCTCTTATTCTTTCCCGTTCTTTAACAGTCAAATAAGATACTTAAAACTTGATGGCGGTATTTTAAGACTGCACGACTTCGGGCATGGATTTATAGGGCAGATTAGAGCAAATTATCAGGTAATACCCGGTAAAGACATTGTTCCTTATGCAGACCAAATGACAGCAGGCGGTATGAATACGGTTAGAGGTTATACTGAAGGTCTTTTAATCGGTAAAAACGGATATATGATAGGTACTGAACTTCAATTCCCGATTTTACCGCGTGCAATTAAATCAAGAGATAAATCAAAATATATCCCATTTGTGGGTAATTACTTAAAGGGTTTCGTATTTTGGGATTTTGCAGGGATATTCCCATATAAAGGAACAGGCGAGGGTGCTCAAACTGCTCATAGAGATGATTATTTAACCAGTTTAGGCTGCGGTTTTAAAATTAATCTGCCTAAAGATTTAAGTTTAAGAATAGCTTGGGGATTTCCTCTTTTCTATAATAGACACGAAGAACAGCACAAATGGGGGGGAGATTTCATTTTGATTTGAATATTACTCCTGACTTTGATTATTTGTTAAAGCACAGAAAACCGAAAAAAGACAAAAGTGAAAACTTATAAAGATGATAAAATAAAAAAATATCGCTTTTTATAATATCATTTATGTATATAAGATAAAAAGGCAGAAACCATCTGCCTTTTTATTTAATCCATTCTTTCTTTTACGGTCTGCATAAAAGAAGTTAAGGCTTCGTGTTCTTCAAGTTTCTGCTTTTTGCTTATTTTTGGTGCTTTTCGTTTAAGTTCGGCAAATTCTCTGCATTCAGGTACATTATACTTAGTATAAACCTCATTTAAAACATCTACTGTAAGCATATTATTAAAACTTACAATAGCTTTCATCTGTTCTTCTAAATTAAAACGGTCATCAACAAGTCCGAATTTTTTATAAAGCTCGTCAATATTACTGCTTGTTATTGATAATAGTTCTGTAATTCTGTATCTATCAACACCTGAAATAAGCATTGCAATGTATTCAATATCTGTCTTGTTTTTTGTTCCACGCCTTCAAGTCGTTCACTTTGTTTTACTGGCGTAAAACTGCCGTTCACTATTTCGGCGTTACTTCGGGTCTACACTTCGTTTCGCCCTACACAAAAAACGCTTTTCAGTTAAATCTACCTGTGTAACTGTAGGATTAAATGAGTTCAAAATGTGTTCAAATTTCATAATTTCCCCTTTATTTTCCTTACTATCTCGGCTTGAACAATATGGTGCTAATTCTTGTTTTAATTGGTTAAATAACTTTTCTGTTATTTTGTAACTTTTTGAGTGGACTTCTGCTTGTTTGCCGGCGTTAAACGGCGTTTCGCAAACCTGCTTGCCCTGTTCACACAGGTCAATCTGTTTGCTACAGCCTCTGCCGGCAATACGCTTTTTTAAACACGCATAATAGAGCCATCTTGTTGGTCTGCCTTTTTTAATATTATTTATTTCTCTATCGGAATCATTTGCATACCGCCAATGAAATCCGAATGCTTTTTCTTCTATACCCTTACCCTTACATACCTTTTTGATTTTATTCGCATTATTATAGTTGCGTTCAATACCAAAGTCACTTAGCCAACTTAACGCTTTCATGGCACTATTAAATATTTTCCCTGTTTCAATACACCTTATGGGCTTTGATTTTTCACCAAAAGAACGATATGGTTCTAAACGAAAACTCAAAGACATAAACATTTCTTCAGTTAATCGGTATGTTTTTGTATTGTAATTTTCAGTCAATGTAATAGTGAATTTTGCCATTTTTTCTCCTTAACTCAGACATTTTATACAATTTGACTGACGATTTTGAAACAGCATAAAATCTAGCCATTCGGGGAATGGAATTTTATTAATTTATAAGTTACATTACATTT
>JAZRFO010000045.1:0-3703 GCA_045643685.1 Acutalibacteraceae bacterium | reverse complement strand
GTAGGGAACAACAAAATCAATGTCGGCGCCTTGTTTGGCAAGCGCGCGCGCCATGTTAAGGCAGGCGACACCAAGACCTCCGCTATTATGCGGTGGTAATTCCCATCCTAACATAAGTATTTTCATCTCTACCATTTTATCATATTTTGTGGTAAAATAGTAGAGAACTTTAAGATTTAGGGGTGTAGCTCAGTTGGTAGAGCAGCGGTCTCCAAAACCGCGTGTCGTGAGTTCGATTCTTACTGCCCCTGCCAAAGAATCCAAGTCTTCGGACTTGGATTTTTTTATCTATTGCGACTGCAATATTTCATCAATAATTCGGGCTTGTAGCCCAGTTGGGAGCGCGCTCGGTTCGCAACCGAAAGGTCGAGGGTTCGAATCCCTTTAAGTCCACCAGAAATGATAGTTCAACCTTTCGGTTGGACTATTATTTTATGTTTGTACATTCTTTGAGGGAGTCGAACCCCCTCGGCGAAGCCGAACACAATCGGGTGTTCGCAAAGCGAACGATGGGCAGAGCCCATCGACTCCCTTCGAGTCCACCAAAGAATAAAGCACCCAATGGGTGCTTTTTCTTATTTGAATTAAAATATAAGATTAAACCATTTTTTGAGACTGTCGAGCCATTGTGAATTGTATGTAACAATATTTGTCACATTGTCAACGGTGTGCTTGTCGCTTGTTGAAAGTCCGTGGCCGCCATAAGGGTATATGTGCAGTTCAAAGGGGATTTTATACTGAGCAAGTGCTTTTGCGTAAAGAATACTGTTTTCAACAGGTACAACGTTATCTTCGGCGGTGTGCCATAAAAATGCAGGGGGCGTGGTTGCTTTAACCTGTTTTTCGCATGAAAAATATTCTGCTTCTTCGGGTGTCAGGGTTTCGTGACCGGAAAGGTTAATAAAACTACCCTGATGTGTGGTAGTGAAATCCGAGGTAATAACAGGGTAGCAAAGCACACTGGCATCGGGGCGTTTACTGTCACCGAAAACTTCGCGAACTTCTTTGCAATCGTACATTGTGGAGTAATGTGCCGCAAGGTGACCACCCGCAGAAAAGCCCATAACCGCGATTTTGTTTGTGTCACAGTTCCATTTATCTGCATTTTGATATATAAGCTCCATTGCCGCCGCAACCTCTGTAATCTGCGAGGGGAAACGGTGTGGTGCAACGGAATAGGAAAGAACGCATACATTAAACCCTTCGGGTGAAAAGTGCACGGCGATGGGTTCTGCCTCACGCTCGGAGCACATACCATATCCTCCACCGGGAAGTACAAGAAGACAGGGTCTTTTCTGGTCTTGGCGATTCATTTCTACCATGTTGTAAGGTAAATATATGTCGAGGGTGGGGTTTTTGTCGGCTTCACCCAAGAAATCAAAGTGATTTTTAAGTTCAATTCTTTCGCAAATCATAGCAAATACCTCTTTCACCGTATTTTAATTAATTATATAACCAAAATACAGTAATATCAAGATAAACAATTGATTTTTCAGTTTGCGAATGTTATATTAAAATCATATTTTACCTGTGGGTGATTTTATGAAAGTTATGACATTCAATATTCAACATTGCCTTGAGTACAAAAAGAAAAAAATCAATATACCATTGTTTTATAAAACGATTGGTAATCTTGATATTGATATTTGCGGTCTTAATGAAGTAAGGGGTAAGGGTAGGCTTTTTGGCTATACTGACCAGACTAACGCCATTGGCGACGGTCTTGGTTACAACCGTTATTTTGCCGAGGCTATAAAGGTAAAGGGCACAAGCCCCTATGGTAACGCGTTGGTTACTAAGTATGAAATTGTAAGCTCAGAAACCGTTAAAATACCTGACCCTGAGGATAAAAATGACAAAGGTTATTTTGAAAGCCGTTGTGTACTTAAAACTGTTTTGAATGCTGACGGAAAAGAGATTTGTATACTTGTTTGTCACATGGGTCTTGAACCGAGCGAAAGAATAAATGCAGTTGAAACCATTTGCAAAATTATTGATGAAACTCAATTGCCAGTAATCCTTATGGGGGACTTTAACACTACACCTGAGGATTCGGTATTAAAACCAATTTTCGAAAGGCTTAAAGATACGGATGGTATTTCTGATGAAAAGGGTATGGCAACTTACCCGTCATACAATCCCGATGTAAAAATTGATTACATATTTTATCGTGGTCTTGAGTGTAAAAAAGTTGAAACATATTGTGAGGTTGTGTCCGACCATTTTCCGATTATTGCAGAATTTAATATATAAGCGAAAAGGAACTGTATTTTTTACAGTTCCTTTAAATATATATGCCGTGGTAGTCCGTTTATAAAAATCGGTGTCAGTTCAGCTTGTATCAGGGGTCTTGCGTATTGGTGAAACACGGGTAACATATCCGTGTAGCTTTCGTTAATCCACTCCAAGGGTATTTTCTTTTCAAAATTTGCAACCTTGTGGATGTCCTTGGGCTCGGTTGTGCTCTGGTATGGGTCGTTTGATAGTCTTTTTATTGCTATCATTTCACCTGTATGCCCCTCAAAAGCAAATTTAGCCGCGGCACCGCCCACCTGATAGGCTTCGGTAATATCTGTTCTGCTTGTAACGTGTCCTGCGCACCTTTGTAGAGTGGAGAGTTCGACTGAACGGGATTTTGTGCCAAGCTTTTTCATAATCATATTGCTCAGGTATCTTGCGGTGCCGGTCAGGTTTTTGTGTCCAAATGCATCAGTAAAACGGGTATCATCCGACAATTCGCAAACGTATCTGCCATCGGGTAGCTTTATTCCTTCGGAAACGGCTATCACGATGCTTTTTTGTCCTTTTAATAAATTTTCGGTTCGGGTTAAAAATTTGTCCGAATCAAAGGGCACCTCGGGAAGACAGAGCATATCAACTCCCTCGCAATCCTCGGATTTTGCGAGTGAGGCTGCGGCAGTAAGCCAACCTGCATTTCTTCCCATAATTTCAACTACCGTAACGTAGGGTGTGCCGTAAACTGTTGCATCCCGTACAATTTCCTTCATAACCACACCGATGTACTTTGCCGCAGAGCCGTAACCCGGTGTATGGTCAGTCATCATAAGGTCGTTATCAATGGTTTTGGGAACTCCCATAAATTTTATGTCGCTATTAATCTCTTTGGCGTAGTCCGATAGTTTGCAGATAGTATCCATACTGTCATTTCCGCCGATGTAGAAAAACCATTGAATTTCAAGTTCTTTAAGGATTTTAAATATCTTTTCATAAATTAAGGTGTCATTTTCATAGTGAGGGAGTTTAAACCTACAAGAGCCAAGATAAGCGGATGGGGTTCGTTTTAACAGTTCAATTTCAAGGTTTGAAACGAGAATATCCGTAAGATTTACAGTTTCGCCTTTCAAAAATCCCTGTATGCCGTTTACCATTCCGTAAACATTATCTGCACCACGGCTAACGCACCCTTGGAATACCCCTGCAAGGCTTGAATTTATAACCGAAGTTGGACCACCGCTTTGACCTACAATTGCATTTTTTGCCACAATAACACCTCTTTGACATTATTATGTGAATTAAATTGAATTTTATTTATTGTTTTGGTGGTGTTAATATGCTATTATGAAAGAAAGGCGGTGTTGAATTTGTGTCGTAATGATATTTTTATTGAAAACAGGGCAGACCCATTTGTTACAAAAGGTGACGATGGTTATTATTATTTTACTGCCTCTTACCCTATGTATGG
>JAZRFO010000044.1:0-7525 GCA_045643685.1 Acutalibacteraceae bacterium | reverse complement strand
GGGGGAAAGTCATAGGGGAAAAAGAGAGTCTGCAAGCGGAGAGCTTTTTGATTTCGGGTGAAAGACCAAAGGAACTGCCGATTATAAAAACAATACTGCTTTTGCCGTTAAGAGTAATATCCTTAATGGTTTCGGCTAATTGTTCGCTTGATTTCTCTTTACCCTCAACGCAGAGGGTGAAAACGTAGCTTCCGTTGGGGATTTTCTTTTTTATTTCCTCCGCCTCTTTAGTAAGGGCGTTATCAATTTCCGTCTGTGAAGGGGAATCAGAGAGTCTTACGGGGTTAAGCTCAACAATATCAAGCTTGCCGTATGCGGATATTCTTTTTGCGTATTCGTCAACTGCATCTCTAAGATATTTTTCCTTAAGCTTACCTAAAGCTATAATTGTAATATTCATTATTCCAATCCTAAATACGGTGCAGGGTTAAGTCTGTTACCGTTTAATCTTACTTCAAAGTGAAGGTGAGCACCGAATGAGTAACCTGTGTTACCAACTCGACCAATGGTCTGACCTTTTTGTACGTAATCTCCGGCACTTACCATAAGCGAGTTGTCAAGCATGTGAGCGTAAAGGGTTTCAACTCCGTTGCCGTGGTCAATTATAACGTAGTTACCGTAACCGCCGGTGCTCCAACCTGCCTCTGTAACAGTACCCGAGGCACCTGCAACAACAAGTGCACCCGATGCATTAGCACCCGAAATATCAATACCTCTGTGGTAACCAAGGCTTCTGTGACCGTAGGGTGATGTAACATTGTAAAGGTTAACAACGGGCCAACAGAATATACCTGTGGTCTGGTAAACGGTGTATGAACCCATCGAAAGGCTCTCGGCACGAATACCGCGTTCCACAATCTGTGTCACGGGCTGTGTCAAAGCAACGCTCATAAGAGGCTCGGAAAGGACTTTTTTATCACCGATATATGTAACAAGGTCTATGGCGTATTCGGTGCCGTTCTGACCTGTTCTGCGTACTCTTGTGTCACCGACGAAAAGCTTGTTGGTCTGTATTTCAACAGTTTCAAATTCTGTGTAGTTGATGTTTTCCTGACACTCAGTGTGTCTTACTGTTAGGGTCTGTGGAGCATTTAATGCTGCCTTAAACTGTTCGTTTGAATAAATGCTTTTGTTGTCAGGGGAGTAGTAGGCTTGTTTTACAGTAATGCTTTCTGAGAATGAAACGGACGCATTGGGGTAAACCTTTTTTGCCAATTCCAACATTTCGTTAACGGTTTTCTGTATAACTGCACTGTCCTTGACTGCACAAAGTAACTCACCGTCAATATAAACCTCGTTTACAGGGGTAAGGTTATCTCCGTATTTTTCTATAACAACCTTTGCAAGGGTGTCCGCAGAGCGTACGTTATATGCATCGGTGCGTTTTTCTTTACTCTGGAAATCAGGGGCATTTTCTTCACCGAGGGTCTGTGTAGCGTATTTCTTAACAGAATCCGCCGCCTTTTGTGAGGGTGCGTAGCCTATGGTTTCACCGTCAACAATAACCGCAACTGCTTTTACCTTGTTACTGTTTTGGTACGCAACAAAAACGCTTGTACCAATAACCGCCCCAATGAGCAAAAATACAACCGTACGTTTAAAGAAAACCTTGGCAGAGGAGAAGGAAGCCTTGTTGAAATGGAAAAGCTTTTTAAAAGCACCGAAGATTTTTTTGAAAAATCCACCGATGATTTTACCTGTTACAAGACCAAGATTATATATGCAATTGTAAAAGAAATTGAATAAAGATTCCATAATACACACTCTTTTAAAACATATACACTAAATATAACACAATTCAATGTAATTAACAAGAGAAAAATAATGAACAAACTATAAAAAAATACAGGCACTCACAATTTGTGAATGCCTGTAAAAAATTACTTTTTATTACCACCGAAAACGTCTGACTCAATGTAATCAACACCGAAAGCACGACAGTAGTTGAGTGTGAAAATATCATTGGCAGTCCATGCACCAACCTTAAGGCCGCGACTGTGGAAGTCGTTCATCATCTTTTTGGAAAGGGTTTTGTAATCAACGTCAATATCAAAGCCGTATTCAAGGCACTTGGTGTAATCCATACCCTTGCCGTAGGTGAGCATAATCTGTAAATCGGGGAAAGCCTCGTGAGCCTTAACAAGGTTTTCAAATTCAAAGGACTGTAAAGAACACATTTTAAGGTCATAAACTTCAGATGCCAGAGTAAATACGTCGTGAATCTGCTCGTCTGTATATTCGCCCTTAAGCTCAATAAAGCAGATAAGATTATTATCACGGCAGATTTCAAGATATCTCTCAAATGTGCAGATATAAACATCCTCTTTAACCTTGTCGGTCTTAATGGGCTTTGCAACAAGCTCTGCGTAAGTGGAGTCTGCAACCATAAGGCTTGTGCCGTCTTTGAATACAACGTCATCGTTGTGGTTTGCTACGAAAACGCCATCTTTTGTAATTCTGATATCGGTTTCAATACCGCCTGAGCCGTTTTTTACCGCACCGAGGAATGCAGGTTCGGTATTATCGGGATATTTGGAGCTGTATCCGCGGTGGGCAATCATACAAATATCCTTATGTATATGCTTATTTACCGCAAAAGCGGCAGCAACTGCACCTGCTACACCTGCAATACCTGCGGCAGCAACTGCAAAGGGTTTTAAATTCTTAGCCATAATAAACACTTCCTAAAGTCAGATTGTACTAATTTTATCTCTTTTATAACTTAATGTCAATAACACAAAATATTTTAAAAATATACGTAAGTTTATTGTTTATTTCTGTAAAGTATGGTATTATATTACTAATTATGGTTAGTATGCCTTGATTCAGACGGAGATGTTATGGATTTTAAAAATACATTTGACGAATATTACAGAACCTATGCGGCAATTGACCTTGATGCTATTGCCCATAATCTGACTGAACTTAAAAAGAAAATAAAAAAAGGCGTTCTTTCCCTTGCCATAGTTAAGGCGGATGCGTACGGTCACGGTGCCGTTGGTGTTGCAAAAGCCATACAGGACGATGTTGATTACTTCGGTATTGCGGAGCTTGGGGAAGCGGTTGAACTGCGTGAAGCAGGGGTCAATAAACCCATACTTGTGCTTTCGTACACTTCACCCTATCAGTACGAAACTTTGGTGAAAAACGAACTTACCCAGACTATTTTTAACTATGACGACGCGGTGGCGCTTTCTCAGGCGGCGGTTAAACTCAAGAAGATAGCAAGGGTTCATATTGCGGTTGATACGGGTATGTCACGTATAGGCTTCTTCTGTAATGCCGAAAGTGTTGAAACTGTTAAGCGTATCAATGATTTACCCAATATTTATATTGAAGGTATTTTCAGCCATTACGCCTGTGCGGACTGCGTTGAGAGGGAAACCACCAACAAGCAGACTCAGGTTTTCAAAGATTTTATTGCTCAGCTTGAAAACCGCGGTATGTATATACCCATTAAGCACCTTTGCAACAGTGCCGGACTTTTAAGCGTTGACGAGCAGTTTGATATGGTGCGTCTGGGTATTGTTATGTATGGTCTTTATCCCGACCAGTGCGTAAACGACGGTAGTATTAATTTAAAACCCGCTATGAAAATAGTCAGTCACGTTTCCCACGTTAAGGAAGTACCTGCGGGTAGTGGTGTCAGTTACGGTCACACTTATTTTACAGATAAACCCACACGTATCGCCACAGTTTGTATCGGCTATGCGGACGGTTATTCCCGAAGCCTTTCCAATAAGGGGAGGGTGCTTATAAACGGTGAGTATGCCCCTGTAATCGGCAGAGTGTGTATGGACCAGTTAATGGTTGACGTTACGGCTCTTTCCAATGTTTCGGTAGGGGATGAGGTAGTGGTTCTCGGTACGGATGGTGACAACTCCATATCCGCCGAGGATATTGCAAAGCTTACGGACACAATCAATTACGAGGTTGTGTGTCAGTTCCAGAAACGTGTTACAATTCTTCATTATAAAAATAATGAGAGAGTAAGGTGATTTTTTTGAAAAATCAGGATATAAATATCCGCGACCCCTTTGTGGTAGTGGTCGACGGTAAATATTATATGTACGGTACGAGAGCCGCTAATTTCGGTCAGGGTACGGGCGGATTTGACGTGTACGTCAGTACTGACCTTGAAAACTGGTCCGAACCCAAAGAGGTTTTTTCATCCGTGAAATACGATATGAACACCCAAGTGAACTGGGCTCCCGAGGTTCATTTTTACAAAGGCTCATATTATATGCTTGCCACCTTTACAAAGCCCAACGGCTTGAGAGGTACATATATTCTTAAGAGTGATACACCCGATGGTGATTTTGCCCCTCTTTCAGAGGGTGCGGTTACTCCTTGGGAATGGGAGTGCCTTGACGGTACTTTGCATTTTGAAAACGACAAAGTTTACTGTGTTTTCTGCCACGAGCATACACAGATTCTTGATGGCACAATCTGTCGCGTTGAGTTAAGCGACGATTTAACCCACCCCATAAGCGAACCTGTTGAGCTTTTTGCCGCAAGTTCATTTCTGAAAAGGGAAGCAACGGAGGATGACCACAACGTTACTGACGGTCCCTATCTTTACAGAAAAGCCGACGGCAAACTGCTTATGATATGGTCAACCTGTTACAATGGTTACAGGCAATGCGTTGCAACATCCGATAATGGTTCTGTTTGCGGTAATTGGTCGCACCTTCCCACTCTTTTTGACGATGACGGTGGTCACGGAATGTTGTTCAGAGACTTGGACGGCAGATTAAGACTTACTTTACATTGTCCAAATATAAGCTTACAGGAGAAACCCGTTTTCTTCTTTGTGGAAGAAACTGAAAACTCTCTTGAGATTATAAAATAATTTTGCGGAGGTATAACCGTGAAGAGAATGTTAAACTTTTTTAAGAGTTACATAGATATTCTTGTGTTGATTTTTAAAGAGCATTTTTTAAATAAGCAACAGGTTCTTAAGTTATCTGTTGCAGACCTTAAAAAAACATATAACGGCTCAGCATTGGGTTGGGCATGGGCAGTTATAAAGCCTGTTTTCACGTTATTTGTTTATTGGTTCGCGATTGCCATAGGTTTAAGAAGCGGTGGCGACCAAGGGGAGTACCCCTTTATTTTGTGGTTGATGTCGGGTATGGTTGCCTGGTTTTATATGACCGAGATTATTACAGGCGGTACTGTTTGTATAAGAAGATACAGTTACCTTGTCACAAAAATGAAATATCCCATTACCACAATACCCACATTTACGAGCTTGTCACATTTATATGTGCATTTTGTTCTTGTGGCGGTTGTAATCGCAGTTTTCTGGATTATGGGTTATGCCCCGACTGTTTATCTGGTTCAGTTACCGGTATACACTTTGTTGATGTTCTTGTTCTTTAATGCATGGTCACTGTTTGCGGGTCTGATTTCCGCAATAAGCAAGGACTTTGCAAATCTTGTAAAATCACTTAATATAGGTGTTTTCTGGCTTTCAGGTATCCTTTGGAACATTGATAATGTTGCGGATAATAAAATCCTTGATATTATTATGAAAATAAATCCCGTAACGTTTATTTGCTACGGTTACAGAAATTGTTTTGTGAATCAGAAATGGTTTTTTGAAGAGCCCGAACAACTGGTTGCTTTTCTTGGTTGGTACGCATTGCTTGGGGTTATGTCCCTCTGGGCGTACAAAAAATTAAGAAAAGAAATACCTGATGTATTGTGATTCGGGGGTGTAGTAATGAGTGGAACCGTAATTAAATTTGATAGTGTTACAAAAAAATATAAGCTTTATTCAAGCACCAGAAAGCGTCTTTTGGGTATATTTTTTAAAGGTATAAAGTATAAAGAAAAAAAAGCCGTTGACAATATGAGCTTTGAAATAAAGCGTGGTGAATCCGTTGCCCTTTTCGGTAAAAACGGTGCGGGTAAATCAACGGTACTTAAGATGATAACCGGGGTGGTATTTCCTACCTGTGGTGATATTCTGGTAAATGGCAGGGTAAGTGCCTTGTTGGAATTAAGCAGTGGCTTTGACCAGGAGTTTACAGGCAGAGAGAACATTTACCTTAAGGGTCATATTCTCGGTCTTTCTGAGGATGAAATAAAAGCTCTTGAAGATACAATCATCGAGTTTTCTGAGCTTGGCGATTACATTGACCAACCTGTAAGAACATATTCAAGCGGTATGAAATCACGTCTTGGTTTTGCTATAAACGTTAACATCAAGCCTGAGATTCTTATTGTTGACGAAGCACTAAGTGTTGGTGATAACGCCTTTAAAACTAAGTGCAGAAACACAGTTAACGAAATTATAGAAAAGGATAACGTAACTTTATTGTTTGTTACCCACCAGACTGCAGTTGCCGAAGAATTCTGTAAACGTGGTATTGTTATGAAAAACGGCAAAATAGTCTTTGATGGCCCCGTTAAAGAGGCGTCCGAGTATTATAAAACAAAGTACAATCCACCCAAAAAGAAAAAATAAAAAATTAAGTTCCGTTCACCAAAAATGAACGGAACTTTTTGTTTCTGGTAATTTATTTAATTACGATATCTGCATAGATGGGGTAGTGGTCAGAAACAAATCTGCCGTCAATACCCTCGGTAACAACTCTGTATGAAACTGTATCAAAGTTATCGTTTACCATAACATAGTCAATAACATCATCCGAATGGCTTTCGGGTTTTGTATCGTGGTATGTACAGTAATCCATTGAGTCAGTAGTGTCAAACTTAGTATCGCGAAGAATTTTTGAGTTTACGAACTGTTTGTAGTTATCGCTACCCTGTTTTACGTTCATATCTGCGGTAAATACAACGGGTAAATCTGCGTATTCGGAAGCCTTGTCAAGAATAAGGTCAACACTGTTTTTTCTTGCGGTAATACCTATGTGGTCAAAGTGACTGTTAATGTGAACGTATTTTTCGCCTGTTTCTTTGTTTTCAAGTACAACCCATGTGCAAACACGTCTGCAAGCAGCATCCCAACCAAAGGAAACCTTGTCGGGGGTTTCTGAAAGCCAGAATGTACCACTGTCAACGGCATTATATTTATCTTTTAAATAAAATACTGCGGAGTATTCTCCCTCGTTGTCGCCGTCGTCACGACCAACGCCCACGTATGCATATTTGTCACCTATGTTTTCATCGAGAGCTGCCATCCATTCGGGTGTGGCTTCCTGAACACCGATGGAGTCTGCTTCACTTTCGAGCATTGTCTGTGAAACAATACCGATACGGTCTTCCCATGAGTCTTTGCCAACATTGGTACAACGGATGTTAAATGACATTATACGCATAACGTTTTCCTCCTTGGCTTCAAAGCCTTGAATAACTGTTGTGTCGGGTTTGCTCTGAGCAATACCGAAGATTGATGACAATAAAGTAAAAAATGCCATAAGAATCGCTCCTAAGCCCGATATTAATGAACCTGACATTATTAATCAACTCCTTAGGTAATATAATACCATATTATAACAATTAGTCAATAAAAAACCCGATGATTTCTCATCGGGTTTTTAGTTTGTTTAGTTAT
>JAZRFO010000043.1:0-8917 GCA_045643685.1 Acutalibacteraceae bacterium | reverse complement strand
CTTGAAATTGGCGGAAGACAATATTATTTCAAGAAAGATGATGTGGACCATTTATATAGCTTATACACAACAGAAAATGGAAAAATATCTTCAAAAGTTTTAATTAAAAAAATAAGCCAAGTAATTACCAATTACGCAGATACACTCTATTATTTAGATGATGTAGGTTTCCTGAGAAAATATGATTTTTCACAAAATACAAACACGATAATTGAAAAGAGCAAAAAATTTAGCGAAAAATCAATTTACGCATATGGCAAAAGAGTATTTTTGCTTTCAATAAAAGAGAGCACAAGCGAAAAATATAAAATTGAGGTTTTAGATTTAAGTACAGGTAGTTTAAATACAATAGTCGAGAACGTTAAAAAAGTTCAGATGTGTGAAGGCAATAAAATTGTTTACACTCATAGAGTTAAAACGGAAGAAAATCGATTTGCAAATGCCACCTCAATTATTAATGTTGATAGTTTAAAAATAGTTGAAATAATTGGTGACAAGGTAACAGTCGATGGTTTAGGCAAGGATTTTGTGGTTTATTCCAAAGATATGCCCAACGAACGAAACAAAAATCTTTACATCCGATATTTTGATTCAAACGAAGAAAAACTTCTTGAGAAAAATATTTATAAATTCTGCCATATAATACAAAATAAAATATTCTATTACATCGGAAATTCTAAAAATAATTCTTTGATTAATATCAATGTTGATGGTACACAAAGAAAAGAGTGGCCCCTTTACATAAGCGAAGTTTTGTTAGAGCAGGGTGGATGGATATATTTCATACGCAGGGTTGGTTTTAACTCGGTTTTATGTAAATCTCGTCTGGATGGTACAGGTTATAAAATTGTAGCATCAGATATTGAGAAGTTTGTTGATTTGAAAAACGGATACTTATATTACATTAACGGCTCAGATGATTTAGTTAAAGTCAGAATGGATGGTTCTAATTTACAGGAACTTTGCGAAGATGTAAAAGACGTGTTATTGGTTAAGGAAGATAAAATTGTATTTGTTTCAACAGATGATGTAATAAGTTCGGGTGAAATCGCTCAAATTACCAAAAGACGAATAGAATCTGTTTATTTGGTGGATTTTTCAGGTAGCGGAAAAAGAAAACTGGTTTACGATATTAAAGATGCTAAGACATACGATGAGGACAGCATTTATTATGTGGTAACAGAAAAAACAAAAGATAAAGAAGGTGGGGTATCATCCACTGATGTTTTGTATGCTTTGAATATTTCCACAAATGAGACAAAACAAATTCTTGAACTTAGTGAAACCGACGAAGAAAAGAGTAGTTTCACTCCTGCTACACTGGGAATTGTAATTGCGATTGTTGCGTTGATTTTCTTATTTATGTTTTTCTGTGCAGGTATTCCTGTGTTAATTGTTCTTGATTTGTTGTTCGGTATAGTAGGTGTTGCGATATTTGTTGTATTCAAATATGTTATACCGGATAAAAATGATTTTAAAATCCTGTTTCAGGACGTTTTAAATTAATTTTAGTATATAGTAAAATTGAGAAAAGGGAGGTATAAAAATGAAATGTCCCAATTGTGGCGGAGAGATTAAAAGATTTGACCTTGCCCCTGATTGTAAGCATTGCGGAGTAAATATTTTTTACAGTCAACAAAAAGATTTTCTCGCCCGTGATGCTAAAAAATGTGAGTTGGAATATGCCACCGCCCGTATAATTATAGGTAAATTAAAAGCCAATTTTATAAAAGGTCCTTTGCAGATTTTAAGGATTGTTGCAATGCTTCTTGCAATTGGCAGTATTTTTATACCCTTCCTTACAGTTTCAACAAATCTCAATGTAGTTAACTCGAAATTTACCTTCAGCGCCTTAGGTATTTACAACGCTTTTTCTGACGGAACACTTTTTGTGCTACTTGATTTAACAGAGTATTTTCCCAAAGAAGCGATGCTTTGTCTTTTGTATTTAGTTCTTATGGTACTTATTGTACTTATGGGGCTCGGGGTATTCGTAGCCTTGGTTTTGTCTTTTATAAATATGAAAAAAGGTGCAAAGGTAATGCGTGTATTAGCCCTTTCAGGTGTTGCTCTTTGTGTTGCTTGTACCGTTTTAAGTTTTATAATGCCCTCAGTTTTCGGTGGTTTTTTAGTAGCAAATTCAGGTGTGGGTGCAATAGTCTGTTGTGCAGTTTTTGTTATGATTTTTGTGCTTAATCACCTTGTTATCAAAAAAAATATTACTGCCGAAATTGATGAACTTGACGTTAAAAGAGTTGAAATGCGCAAAAGGGTAAAAAAGGGCGAAGTAAATATTGATGATTTACCCTTACCCGTTTTCGCAATACCCAAAAAAGCAGAGAAAGGCGGTGACCTTTCTTGAGTAATAAAAAATCAAGCAAGAAAAAACAATTTATTTTATTCGGTCTTTGTAGTTTACTTGCAATGGCTATATGTATGGCAACCCTCGTAGTTACGGTTAAAAATATTGAAAGTAACGGCTCGGGTGCTGTGAACTCCACCGTTAATGTTGAGAGTAAAACAAAACTCACCAAAGAGAATCTTACAGATTACATATACAATTTAACAAATAAAGCCATAGGCGATGGTTTTATAAAGGTCAATTCATATACGGATGTAAATGTCGACGACGGAAGCATTATTGTTGCAGATAAAGACGGCAACAGTAACGGGAAAGACCAAAATATATTCGCCTATGCTAAAAATTACTTTGTCCCTTTGGCAGATGAGCTTTATGGTGAGGATATAACAGGTGTTTTCGGTGAAAACACCGGAAAAAAGACAGTTGTTGAATTTACCTCTTTTGAAAATTTAAAGAGTAATTTTACCGTAGGTGCCGTTGACGAAAAAGGGGAAAATCTTCTCAATGAAGACGGTACAATTGTTGACGGTGATTTTTACTACATCGACTTTGAACTTGACGGAAAATCCGTAGTGGGTGAAAAAGAAAAAGCCACTTTCGGTGTGCAGGATTTAACCGACGGTATAAGTGATATTAACGAAAAAATAGCACCATATTGTGAAATTACGTCGGTTGATGTAATCCCCGATAATTTCTTTATCAAAGCCAAGGTCAACAGAATTACAGATGAAATTGAATATATTGAAGTTCAAAGAAAT
Organism: Acutalibacteraceae bacterium; assembly: GCA_045643685.1. Taxonomy (GTDB): domain Bacteria; phylum Bacillota; class Clostridia; order Oscillospirales; family Acutalibacteraceae; genus DTU089. The sequence continues at coordinate 5,797 of JAZRFO010000043.1, read as the reverse complement.
TATACCATAAAAGGTGATTTTAACTTCATCAAAAGCCTTGAGGTTTTCGGTCAAAAGGAAATTCAGTTTACATATTCCGTTACCCAGAGATATGAGTATTTTTATGCGGGTATTGACCTTCTTGAAGAAGAAATAACAGTTAATGAAAAGGGAGAAATTCCCTTGACTGTAAATGCTCAGATTGAGGACTACAGTGACTATACAGTCCGTTTTATTTCATCGGATGAAAATATCGCAACAGTTGACGAAATGGGTTACGTAACAGGCGTTAAGTATAGCGATACACCTGTAACAATAACCGTTGAGTTAGAATATCTCGGTAAGACATTTACCGACCAATGTACTGTATACGTAAATAACGGCGAAAATACTGAGGAGGTGGCATAATGAGAGAAAATGAAGTAATAGCTTCCACTCAGGTTGCCACAACCGACGAAAATATCCGTTATTACGAGGGTCATAACTACGTAGGTGTTAAGGAAACGGTTTCGTATCTTCTTAACGACTGGTCAAACTCCTTTAATATCAACTCCTTTTCCGAGCGATATATATGGGACGTAGTTAATATTGACTTTACCGTAAGTGCGGTTATGAATCTTGTAACTGCTGCGTGGGATATAGTTAACGATACTTTTGTATCGGTTATCGTTGACAGTACGCGTACCAGAATCGGTAAATTCAGGCCCTACCTTGTGGGTATGCAGATACCCCTTACCATTATGGGTGTATTTACCTGGCTTTTGCCCTTGTTCTTCGGTACAACGGGCGGTACATATTTACCCAAGCTTATTTACTATTATATTTTTGCAATTATCAATGAAACAGCGGGTACATTTACTAATGTGGCCAAAAGCGGTTATATGTCTACAATTACACCAAATCCTAACGAGCGTATCCGTCTTATAACCCTTGCGGAACTTCTTACGGGATTTATGGGTGAGGACTTACCCCGATACATAATGGGTGTTTTAATCGACCTTGTAAACAACAAGGTGGTGTCCTGGAAGTTAAGCTCGGTGTTTATGGTAATGGGTGGCGGTACGGCGCTTATTTCATCCCTCTGCACATTCTGGTTCTTTATGCAGTCAAAGGAGCGTGTGCCCCAATCCATTGAAAAACCCAGTATCAGGCAGGGTATGAAAGCTATTGTGTCAAACTACCCGGTGCTTCTGATGTGTACGTCCGAATTCTTAGGCAATTTCTCAATCAGTAAAAGCGAAACCAACTACTTCATAGATGTTTTAGGTAATTATTCGCTGATTACTTTGTTGAATTTACCGTCCTCTGCAAACGGAAGCCTGAGTTACGCATTTGTAGGACCTCTCAGAAAGCGATTTTCATCAAAATCCCTGTGGATTTTTAATGACGTTTACAATAGTGCCATATCAATTGCCCTGTTCCTTTTCGGTATGACTGACAATAAAAAAATGTTCAAACGGACTGTGCCAATGTGTATAGCCTTCGGTCTTAAGGAGTGGTTTGTTAAATGGTCCTGGGGTATTTCGAAGGTTATTAATGCGGACTTGTGGAATGAGGCTATGGACTATTGCGAGTGGAAAAACGGCTATCGTATGGAAGCCACTACGGGTGTTGCCAAAGGTCTTATTCTAAAAATACAAAGTGCCCTTTTAGGCTCTGTTACAAGTCTTATTATGAAAAAAATCGGATATGTACAAGGTCTTGAAATTGGTGCACAGAATGATAAAACAAAATTCTGGGAATTTGCCCTGTGTACAATAGTGCCCACGATTACGGGTATTCTTAGAATTGTGCCCAAATTCCTGTGGCCCATTTCCCGTCAGAAACGTGAGTGGATGTACGCAGAACTAAGCCAAAAACGTCAGGAAAACGTTATGGGTTACATGGATAATTTTAATGGTTGATTTTTGGCTTTCGTATTAAGTTATTTGGTGATTTTTATTTAAAAATTCATACTTTTTTTGTACTGGTTTTATATTTACCAATATTGAAATATGTGGTAATATGAAGCGAGTATATAAGCCTTGGAGGTTTTGATTATGGATAAAATTAAATTCGGTATATTCGGTCTTGGTCGCGGCAGCGGTTTTTACGATGGTGTTGCGGCAAACAACGGTGAAGTTGTTGCGGTTTGTGACTTTGACGAAGAAAAACTTAAAAAAGCAAAAGCAGAGCACGAGGGTGTTACCACTTACACAAACTTCGATGAATTTATAAATCATGAGGGTCTTGAAGCGGTTTTCCTTTGCAACTATTTCCACGAGCATACCCCTTATGCTATAAAAGCTTTGGAGAAGAACATTCACGTTTTAAGCGAATGCACATCAAATATTTCAATGGGTGAGGGCGTTCAGCTTGTAAGAGCTTGTGAAAAAAGCAAGGCATATTATATGATTGCTGAAAACTACCCCTTTATGAAATTCAATCAGGAAATGCGTAAGGTTTATCGTTCAGGTGTTCTCGGCAAGGCTTTATTCTGCGAGGGCGAGTATAACCACCCGATTATTTCTCAGAAAGAAATTGCTCATTATTGCCCCACTTCAAAGCATTGGAGATATCATATCCCCAGAATTTATTATATTACACACTCTTTAGGCCCACTTATGTATATTACAGGAGCATTCCCCAAAAGAGTTACTGCAATGCCCGTTTTCGGACCTCTTAACGAAGAAAACGGCGGTGGCAGTCTTTATTGGCGTTTGCCCGACAGAAGTGCGGTTGTAACCTGTCTTAACGATGACGATTCCGTTTTCCGTGTAACAGGTTGGTCACATTTCGGCGGTCACGCAAATACATACCGTGTATGCGGTGAACTTGGTCAGATTGAAAACCTTCGTGCAGAAGATGGCAAGGTTCTTCTTTCCTTCAATGTAGAGCATACTCCCGAAGGAATGGAAAGAGTAAGCTCTTACGAAGCAGACTTTGAACCCGATGCAAAAGAAGCAGCAGAAAAAGCAGGTCACGGCGGTGGCGACTTCTTTATAGTAAGAGAATTTTTCAATGCGATACGCGAAAACAGAAAGCCCATTTTCGACGAATATTTCGCAACAACAATGGCTTCCGTTGCTATTTTAGGTCACAGAAGTGCTCTTGAATACGGCAAACCCTATGATATCCCCGATTTCCGCAAAGAAGAAGACAGACTTCTTTACGAAAATGACTTCCTTACACCCTGTTATGATTCTGAGGGTAATCCGCCCACAATTGCAAACACCGAAAGGGCAGAGTACATACCCACCGAAGAAACAATGAAGGCTTATGATGAAGCCGTAGCAAAATATAAAGAAAGTGTAATTGAAGAATAAAAACATTAATATATAAAAGAGAAAGAGGTAATCATTATGAAACCTAATTTCAGAGTTAAGTGTCCAAATTGCGGCAAGGTAAGTAATTTGCCGGGTAATGGTGCTCCTTGTCCCTCTTGCAAACAACCTGTGGCTTTTTGTCCCGATGCTTGTGTGTATCTTTACAGACAGGGTTCGGTTTATGGTGTAGCAGGTGGTATTGGTATATATATTAACGGTGTTGATTACGGTTCTATTGGTAATAAAGAATTACTTTGTTTCCCTTTGCCCTACGGTACATACACCTTCCATTGTGCGGTAGGTATGTCAAGAAAATGTAATGACCCTGTAATAACATTAAATCCCCAAAACCGTGTGGAATACAAAAAGGTTTACATAAAACCCGGTGCTTGGGCAAACTCCTTTATTATTGAACCTATTGACCCCAAATTACTTGAATTATAATAAGGATAATGGTTAGTCGGAACGCTTTTAGCGTTTCGACTAACTGCAATTATATTAAATTCCTTCGGAGGCTTTAAAATGTCCCTTTTACCTATTTATAAAAATCCCGCATATTCACCCGAGGAACGTGCGGAGGATTTGCTTTCACGTATGACCTTGCGTGAAAAAGCGGCACAGCTTGATATGAAGTTTGGTAGCCAGTATGCAACTGAAGTGCATCCTGACGACCATTGCTCAGTAACTCCTACTACCGATTATTATTGGGATAAACTTCGTGAGGATTTTCCTGATGGTCTTGGTTATCTTCACGATAACTACTGCGTACCCGCGGTAATGAATAAATTACAGAAGTTTTTTATTGAAAATTCCCGATTAGGTATTCCTGTTATATTTACAGGTGAGGCACTTCATGGTATAGCAGGTACAAGAGCAACTGTTTTACCCATTCCTACTGCATGGGCGGCAACCTTTGAACCCCGTTATGCCTATGAAGCAGGTCGTGTTATAGGCGCAGAAACAAGGTCTTTGGGCATTTTTGAAATTCTTGCACCCAACCTTGACGTTGCCCGTGACCCCCGTTGGGGAAGAACCGAGGAAACCTTTGGCGAGGATACCTGTCTTTCAACAAAAATGGCGGTAAATATTGTCAAGGGTCATCAGAATGGTGATATTTCTGCAAAGGATTCGGTTATTTCCGAGCCCAAGCATTATTGCGTTCACGGTATCCCTGAGGGCGGTGTAAACTGTGGTACCGCAAGAGCAGGTATGAGAGAAATTGAAAGTTGCTATCTTCCTGTTTTTGAAGCGGCAATCAAAGAGGGCGGAGCAAAGGACGTTATGGTAAGCTATAACTCCATTGACGGCGACCTTTTAATGACCTCCAACCACTATCTCAAAACAGTCCTTAAGGAGCGTTTTGGTCTTCAGGGTATCTGCCGTTCTGACTGGGGTGGTTTAAGACGTGTTCACTACCTTCACAAAATGGCAAAATCACCTAAGGATGCAATTTACCTTTCCAAAAAGAATGGTCTTGACTGTCAGGGTGGCGACGAATACCCCGATAAACTTTGGGTTGATTCCCTTGAAGAATTGGTAAACGAAGGCAAAATTGATATTGAAAATATCAATGAATCCTGTCGTAGAGTGCTTAAACTTAAATTCGAATTGGGTCTTTTTGAAAATCCTTATACGGATGAAGATGCTTATAAAGATGTAGTTAATTGCAAGGCACATCTTGATAAAGCCCTTGAAATTGCACAGAAATCAGTCATTCTTCTGAAAAATGACGGTATTTTACCTCTTAAAACCGAAAAATACAAGAAAATCGCATTAATCGGACCCTCATCCGACAGAGTAAGATTGGGCGGTTATTCGGCAAAAATCGTTGACAGAAAGTTAGAAACAATTTGTGACGTATTGAAAGCTCAATTACCCGGAACCGAAATTTTACAAAGTGACGGATGCGGTATCAGTGATGGTGATTTCCAGTTTGCTTTAGGTGACCAGCATCACCTTATGGGAATTAAGGCAGAGGAGCAGACAGAAAATATTGCTCAGGCAATTGAATATGCCGAACAAAGCGACCTTATTATCTTCTGTGGCGGTGATGACACAATCTCAAGCGGTGAGGGTAGGGACAGATGTGAACTTACCCTTTGCGGAAGACAGGGTGAACTTCTTAAGAAACTTGCAGAAACAGGTAAACCCATAGTATTTGTTATGATTCACGGCAAACCCCTTGCTATAAAAGAGGAATGTGACCTTTCCAATGCGGTGCTTTCCTGTTGGTTTGGCGGTGAAAAAGGACCTCAGGCTATTGTGGACGTGCTTTTAGGTAAAGTTAACCCCGGTGGTAAACTTCCCTTCTCACTTCCCAGAAGGTCAACTATGATACCCTGTTATTATTCAATGCTCCCCGGTGCCAGTAATGAATACTACGAGGGCAAGGGAGATGCACTTTTTCCCTTCGGCTTCGGTCTTAGTTATACTGAGTTCGAGTATTCCGACCTTGTTATTACAAAAACAGGCGATACTGACGTTAACGTTAAACTTAAGGTTAAAAATACAGG
>JAZRFO010000042.1:0-2066 GCA_045643685.1 Acutalibacteraceae bacterium | reverse complement strand
CTCGTAGAAGTAAAGGTCCTTGAAATCCTCATATGTATAGATATTCAAATCACCACGCAAGGTCATTTCTCCTGTGTCGGTGTTGATGGTGTATGCATACATATGATTATGAATACCGAGCTTTCTGCCAACCCATAAAACAGTACCGTCGTTAAGCACGGTAGGTCCGTGGGGTGACGAAACAGGGGATTTATATATCTTACCAAAGGTTTTGCCACAGTCCTTGCTTATTCTGAAACTGATGCCAAGGGCTTCTGCCTCATCTTCTGCAGGAACAGAATTTATGTAGTCGAAACATTCCTGGGTCTGGGGCATATTTTCTCTTTGGAATTCCAGTGTGTTGTTAAAGGATGTTGCTATAAGACCACTTTCACCAAAAACGGTAAGCCCCACGTCGCGGTCATCAAGCACAGTATCAAAGACGGGTACGGGTTTACCGTATGTTTCGCCGTTATCGTTACTGAATGCAAGAACGCCTTTTCCAAAAGGACATATATGCTCCACTCGGTAGCCTGAAGCACCAACGCAGATTTCACCATTCTGAAGCTTTGCAATAGTGGGCCATGCAAAATAAGAGTGGTGGCTTTCGGTATTGGTCATAACAACTTTGGGTGAGCCAATTAATTTAATATTCAAAGGAAAATCACCTCTATAAATAGGATGTTTTTATTTTATATAATTATATCGTTTGTGTCAATAACGCGACGAATAGCGGGTTGATTTTTGTTTTCGATAGGTGATATAATCTGTTTGACAAATGATATTTAAAAGCTGAATTCTTAAGTTGACGCTACAAGGGAGTAACGGTTATGAGCGAATTTGAAAGATATAAACAGGAAGCAAAAGAAAAATGGGGTGAAACCCACGTATACAAGGAACACGCAGAAAAAACAAAAGAGTATTCTGAAGATAAATGGAATAATCTTGCCGAGGAAATGAATGATATTCTCGCAGAGTTTTCGGTATGTATGAAAAATGGCAAAGAACCTGATTCTGCCGAAGCACAGAGCCTTGTTAAAGACTTACAGAACCATATCACCCATAATTACTATCTTTGCACAAAAGAGATTTTAGCAGGTCTTGGCGTGATGTATGTCAACGATGAACGGTTCAGGAATAACATTGATAAGAATGGTGATGGTACTGCCGAATTTATCTGCAAGGCTATAGAGATTTATTGCCGTTAGAGTTTATTGATAAAACACCCACTTAACGACTAATTCGCTAAGTGGGTGTTTTGTTATCCTATTTCAATTTTAAAGCATATAGGTAAATCGTTTTTGATTTCGCCCTTAAGATTTATTTTAAGTGAATCTTCATCTCTTGTGAAATCGATTTTCTCGTTGCTTCCAAGTAACTCAATGCTTTCAACGATATAGTTGTGCTTTTCGTGTTTCCTTAAGGTTTGGATTTCAACCATTTTGGACGGGCGCATCTGAAAAGCATAAAGGAAACCGTTTTTATAAGTGAATCTGAAATCCTTTTGGGTAAATTGTTGCTCGTTGTAATCAGAGAAATAACCACCCGACGTGTTTGTTTCACCCTCGCCAAAGGTTTTCCAGAATGTTGTACCGTAAATGCCTTCGCCATTAGTTTCGAGCCATTCACCCATTGTCATAAGCACTTCTGTTTCTTCATCGGTGATTGTGCCATCGGGTTTGGGACCGATGTTTATGAGAAGGTTTCCGTTTTTGGAAACAATATCAACAAGGTCACAGATAACCTGACGGGAACTTTTAAAAGAGTTGTCCGTTGTGTAACCCCACGAGCATTTACCGATAGCCGTATCCGTTTGCCAATATAAAGGTGAAATACCCGAAAGAGCACCTCGCACAACGTCGAAAGTTGCAACGGTGGGAGGGAATGCCTCGTGCTTATAGTTGATGGTAACTTCCTTGCCCCATTCTTCTGCTCGGTTATAGTAGTATGCACAAAGCTTTTTGAGATATGGTTTAAAGGAATGATTGTGAATCCACCAATCAAAATAAAGAACAGAAGGCTGATACTTATCAACTAATTCGCAAGTGCGCACAAGCCAATCTTCAAGCCATTCTTTACTGGCACCC
>JAZRFO010000041.1:0-3621 GCA_045643685.1 Acutalibacteraceae bacterium | reverse complement strand
ATACTATGTTTCAAAATTTGGCAAGGGTATACCGTCGGATGTCAGAATGTTCTGGACAGGTCAGGAGATTTGCTCAAGGGTATTAACCGTCCGTGAGTCACAGGAACTTTTGCGTTCAACTGACCACAGACCTCTTTTCTGGGATAATTTCCCCGTTAACGACTGCGAAATGTTCCAGGAAATGCACCTTGGTGCTATTATTGGCAGGGATAAGGATTTATACAAAGCCTGTGAGGGTCTTATTTCAAACGTTATGGAGTATGCCGAGTGCTCTAAAATTCCCCTTATGACAATTGCCGACTATCTCTGGAATCCCGTTGATTATAACCCTGACGATTCATTAAAAAATGCCCATAACGAAATTCTTGGCGACAAAGCTGAATTGTTCGGCTATTTTGCCGACCACCTTGGTGTTTCATGCCTTTCAAAATACAGTTCTGCGTTTATGAGCGAAACTTTAAGCCATATAAGTTTCCTTTTAAGCCAGGGCAAGACCGAACAGGGCTTCAAAGAATTTAAAGAATATAACAAAAATATGAGAGAATGTCTTGAAATGCTTCAGGATGAGAGCGTACCACTCTTTAAAGAACTTAAAAAATGGGTCAAGAAATTCTCGATGTGTTGCGACTTACTTGATGCAATTTATAACGCTAAAAAAGACCCGACGGACGCTAATATGAAAAATCTTGGGGAACTTACCGAAAAATACAATTCTGACGGCACAATTTTAACAGGCTTCTGCCTTCGTGAAATGGCAGAAAAAACATTGAACTTATATTGATTTAACGGAGAAATTTTATGTACATAAACGAAAAAACATTTAATACTCACCCCGAAACAACGGCTACCGAAAAGGAGATGCAGAGCTATCTTTTCCTTGAAAACAATGGGGTGGAGTATATTCGTGCAGAGCACGACGAGGCGGCAACAATTGAACTTTGCGAGGGTGTAGAAAAGATTATTGATGCTAAAATCTGCAAAAATCTTCTCCTTTGTAACCGTCAGCAGACAAAGTTCTATATGCTCCTTATTCCCGGGGATATGCCATTTAAAACAAAGTATCTTTCGGCACAGATTAATTCTTCCCGACTTTCTTTTGCAAGTGGCGAGCAGATGGAAAAACTTCTTAATGTTACACCCGGTTCACTTACGGTTTTATCCCTTATGTTTGATAAAGATAGTAATGTTGAACTTCTTATTGAAAAGAATGTTTTTAATGACGAGTATTTTGCTTGTCACCCTTGTGTAAATACCGCTACAGTACGTTTTCTCACCAAGGATTTAAAGGAAAAGGTTCTTCCTGCTTTGGGCAGAGAGTATACTGTGGTAGATTTGGAGTGTCACGAAGATGAAGTTTGATACTGTCATTTTTGACCTTGACGGCACTATACATGATACACTCGAGGATTTAAGGGATAGTGTGAATTTCGCCCTTTCAAAAAACGATTTGCCTTGTCGCACTACCGAGGAAATAAGGTCTTTTGTGGGTAACGGCATAAGGCTTCTTATAGAAAGGGCAGTCCCTGAAAATACTGAAACATCAATTATTGATAATTGCTTCAATGATTTTAAAGTCCACTATAAAGCTAACTCAACTAATAAAACAAAGCCCTATGATGGAATAACAGATGTTTTAAATGATTTAAAAAACTCAGGCGTTAAACTTGCGTTAGTATCCAATAAAGCGGATTTTGCCGTACAGGAGATTGTTGAAAAATATTTTCCTCGTATTTTCCATTTTGCAACAGGCGAAAAAGAGGGGGTACGTCGCAAACCCTACCCCGATTCGGTTTTAGCCACTATGGAATATTTAGGCTCGGACAAGAATAATACTGTTTATATAGGTGATTCTGAGGTCGATGTTGAAACCGCCCGTAACTGCGGTATTCCCTGTGTTGCGGTTACGTGGGGATTTCGTGATGAAGAGGTTTTAGACAGCTTGAATCCCCAATATATTATAGACGAAACAAAACAGATAATTGATATATTGAAATGAGGTATTAAAATGAAGGTTTTACTTGTTAATGGTGGTCCACACCAGAACGGATGTACTTATACAGCACTTTGCGAAGTGGAAAAAGAGTTAAATAATTCGGGAATTGATACCGAGATTTTCTGGTTGGGTAATAAACCCGTGCGTGGTTGTATCGGTTGCGGTAAATGTGCACAGAATGACGGTCACTGTGTGTTTAATGATGACGTGGCAAATATGTTTATTGATAAGGCAACAGGTTGTGACGGTTTTGTTTTTGGTTCTCCTGTTCATTATGCCGCACCTTCGGGTACAATTTGTGCCGTTCTTGACCGCGCTTTCTATGCAGGTGGTAAAAACTTTAAATACAAACCCGGTGCTGCGGTGCTCAGTTGCCGTCGTGCAGGTTCAACTGCCGCCTTTGATGTTCTTAATAAATACTTCACCATAAGCAATATGCCCATTGTTTCATCGGGCTATTGGAATATGGTTCACGGTTCCTCTGCTGAAGATGTTCTTAAGGATGAGGAAGGTCTTCAGGTTATGCGTACTCTCGGTAAAAATATGGCTTGGCTTCTTAAATGTATTGAAACAGGCAAAAACAGAGGTATAGAAAGACCTGCGGATGAGCTTAAAATCCGCACTAATTTCATAAGATAATTGATTTTTGAAATTTTGGTGGTATAATATCTCTAATTGGAAACGAAAGGAAGATTGTAATGAACGATATTCATGCACTCTATAAACTCTGGAGAGAAAAAGCAATCCTTGATAAGGATTTGCAGGATGAGTTAATATCGGTTGAGGGAAATGAGGACGAAATTCTCGACCGTTTTTATAAAAATCTCGAATTCGGTACAGGCGGTTTGCGTGGTGTTATTGGCGCGGGTACAAACCGTATGAACGTATATACCGTTGCTCAGGCTACACAGGGTCTTGCGGATTACCTTAACGAAACCTTTGACGAGCCCACAGTTGCCATTGCTTACGATTCACGTATTAAATCTGATAAATTTGCTGAATGTGCCGCAAGTGTTCTTGCCGCTAACGGTATCAAAGTATATATTTATCCCGAACTTATGCCCACACCCATGCTTTCTTTTGCAGTAAGAAGATTGCATTGTTCATCGGGTATTGTGCTTACTGCAAGCCACAACCCCTCAAAATACAACGGCTTTAAGTGTTACGACCCCACAGGTTACCAGATTACAGACGAAGCCGCCGCTAAAATTTACAGCTATATGAAAAATGTTGATATGTTTGACGGCATTAAACGTATGACATTCGAAGATGCTCTTGCTGCGGATATGGTTGACTATATTGAGGATTGGCTTAAAGAAGAATTTCTTGATTGCGTTCTTGATTGCTCAATCAACAAGGATGTAGTTAAAAAATCAGGTATCAAAATTCTTTATACACCCCTTAACGGTACAGGTAACAAGCCTGTTCGTCGCGTTCTTAAAAAATTGGGCGTTAAAGAGTTACAGGTGGTAAAATCACAGGAAGAGCCCGACGGCAATTTCCCCACTTGTCCCTATCCCAACCCCGATATCCGTCAGGTATTCGAGGAAGGTCTTAAAATGACCGACGAGTTTCCTGCAGACCTTATGATTGCTACAGACCCCGACTGTGACCGTGTTGGTATTGCA
>JAZRFO010000040.1:0-5039 GCA_045643685.1 Acutalibacteraceae bacterium | reverse complement strand
CATTTTCAAGATTTCTGATTTCCATAATAATTTTCCTTTATTCAATAATTGTTTTTCCGTCTTTAACAGTAATTTTGCCGTCGCAGAAAAGTTGAACTGCCTTGGGAAGAATTTTCCATTCTGCCTGTTCCATAATCCTTTTCTGTAAGGTCTCAGGGGTGTCCCCTTCCATAACCTCAACCGCCTTCTGAAGAATAATGGGACCTGCGTCACATTCTGCAGTTACGAAATGCACCGTTGCACCTGAAACCTTAACACCCTTTTCGAGTGCGCTTTCGTGAACGTGAAGTCCGTAAAAGCCTTTACCGCAGAAAGAAGGGATAAGCGCCGGATGAACGTTAATCATCTTATTTTCGAATACGTCGCAGACGTTTTCATCAAGGATTGTCATAAATCCTGCGTAAACTATCAAATCCGCTTTTTCTTCAAGAAGCGCATCACGCATTGCCTTACTGTATGAAGCGATGTCGGAATAATCTTTTCTTACAAGCACTCGTGTTTTGATGCCGTTATCAGAGGCTCTTGTAAGTGCGTAGGCATCCGCCTTTGAGGAAATAACACAGGTGATTTTGCCATTGCCTAATTCACCGCGTTTACCCGCATCAATAAGCGCCTGTAAATTTGTTCCGCCACCGGAAACGAGCACTACTATATTTTTAAAAGACATTTTATTCACCTTATTCGAGAATAATTTTATCGTCGCCTTCAATAATCTCACCGATTACGTAAGCATCAATGCCGTTATCTTTAAGAACTGAAAGAGAAAGTTCTACTTCGTCAGCAGGAACTACGATGCTCATACCTACACCCATATTGTAAGTGTTAAACATATCGCGTTCAGGAATATTGCCCCATTTTGCAATAACGTCGAAGATGGGAAGAACCTTAACTGCGGACTTGTCAATTTTTGCACACAAGCCGTCGGGAATTGAACGGGGAATATTTTCGTAGAAACCGCCGCCTGTAATGTGAGAAATACCTTTCACATTTACTTTTTCAAGAAGAGCAAGAACGGGTTTAACGTAAATCTTAGTGGGAACAAGTAAAGCCTCTGCAATACTCTTGCCACCTAATTCTTCGCGTTCTACGTAAAGCTCGGGGTTGTTGTTATCAATATCGAAAACCTTACGGCACAAGCTGAAGCCGTTGGAGTGAATACCTGTTGAAGGAAGTGCAATAACAACATCACCTGTAGCCATCTTGCTGTTATCAATCATTTTGGGTTTATCAACTATACCAACTGCAAAACCTGCAAGGTCGTAATCCTCAACGGGCATAAGACCGGGATGTTCTGCAGTTTCGCCACCTGTAAGAGCGCAACCGGACTGAACACAACCTTCTGCAACACCGGCAACGATTTCTGCAATCTTCTCGGGAATGTTTTTACCGCAAGCAATATAGTCAAGGAAATATAAGGGTTTTGCACCAACACAAATAATATCATTCACGCACATAGCAACTGCGTCAATACCGATTGTATCGTGCTTATCCATAAGAATAGCTAATTTAACTTTAGTACCGCAACCGTCAGTACCTGAAACTAAGATGGGATGCTCCATACCAAGTGCGCATTTAAGGTCAAAGCAACCACCGAAACCGCCAACGTCATCCAATGAGCCTTCGTTACGGGTTCTGGCAACGTGTTTTTTCATAAGTTCAACTGCTTTGTAACCTGCAGTAATATCAACGCCTGCAGCTGCGTAACTTTCTGATCTTGAGTTCTTCATTATTATTTCTCCTTAAAGCTTTTATTTTCAGGGGATTAATTAACCTTTTCCGTTCCAGCAATATGTGCAAAGTTCATCTGCCGGAATACCGATTGCTTCAATGATTCCTTCAAGTGACTGGAATTCAAGTGAAGCGAAATGAAGTTTTTCGCAAATTGCTTTACGCATTTTTGCGCCACGTTCCGTTGAAGCATCGCTGTATTCATCAATATGCTTGAAGCCTTCTTCGCCTTCAAGCTCCATTATTGTACTTCTTGAAATCAAATCCATATCGGAAGTGCCTCTTGAGAAGTTAAGGTATTTACAACCGTACATAATGGGAGGACAAGCGGAACGCATATGAACTTCTTTAGCGCCGTTTTCATAAAGGCACTCAACAGTTTCACCGAGCTGAGTACCTCTTACGGTACTGTCGTCAACAAAAAGAAGTTTTTTATCTTTAATCAATTCGTGAACGGGTATCTGCTTCATTTTAGCTACCCTGCTACGTTCACGTTGATTTGAAGGCATAAAGCTACGGGGCCATGTGGGTGTGTATTTAATGAAGGGTCTCGCAAAAGGAACACCGCTTTCATTAGCGTAACCTATGGCGTGGGGTGTACCTGAATCGGGAACACCGCTTACGTAGTCAATATCCTGAGCAACGTCAAGAAGTTTATCGGTCTTTGCCATAATCTGACCATTTCTGTAACGCATTACCTCAACGTTCACACCTTCGTAGCATGAAGTGGGGTATCCGTAATATGACCAAAGGAAAGCACAGATTTTCTTTTTCTTTCTTGCGGGAGATAAAATCTCAACATCATCAGCAGAGATTTCAACTATTTCACCGGGACCCAACTCTTTGTAATCTTCGTAGCCGAGTTTCTTATACGCGAAATCCTCAAAGGATACACAGAAACCATCTTCGCGTTTACCCACAAGAACGGGTATTCTGCCCATTTTATCCCTGGCGGCAATGAGGTTTCCATCCTCTTTAAGAATCAGAATTGAAGCGGTACCGTCTATAACATCCTGTGCAAACCTGATACCCTCGGCAAAATCCGACTTCTGGTCAATCATAGCCGCCACAAGTTCGGAAGAGTTAATGCCCGTAACACCCGTAGTGGTCATAGCACCGAAGTGACCGCCACTGAATGAAAGATACTGTTTTACAAGAGCATCACTGTTATTTATTATGCCGATAGTACATATAGCATAAAGACCGTGATTAGAACGGATAAGCAAGGGTTGTGCATCCGAGTCGCTTATGCAACCCACAGCCGACTTACCTTCCATTTCATCAAGAATCCTTTCGAACTTAGTTCTGAAAGGTGAATTTTCAATTTTATGAATTTTTCTCTGCATACCAAGTTCAGCGTCCATCGCCGCCATACCTGCGCGACGAGTACCCAAATGTGAGTGGTAGTCAACACCGAAGAAAGTATCGAGAACGGCATCGTTCTTAGATGCCACGCCAAAAAAACCGCCCATTGTACACCCCGATTATCAGTAGTTTTATTTTAAGTTAAGTTTGTTAAAAATTAGGAATTAGGAATGAGGAATTAGGAATTAAGGGGCTTACGCCGATTATAATGCCGACTGCAGGTCCCGATAATTACGAATTACGCATTATATTTTTCTTCAATCGCTTTATTCTTTTCAAGAACTGTTGCTGTATCCTTTGCACGTTTGTCTGCAAGTTTCTTTTCAAGAACGGGTTCTGAAAGTGAAAGCATTTCAATTGCTAAAAGAGCCGCGTTAACCGCACCGTCAATTGCAACGGTTGCAACGGGAATACCCGAAGGCATCTGAACTGTTGAAAGGAGAGCTTCCATACCGCCTAAGTTCTGTGACTTAATGGGAATACCGATAACGGGTAATGTTGTGTTAGCGGCAACGGCACCTGCAAGGTGAGCCGCCATACCTGCTGCTGCAATTAAAACACCGAAGCCGTTTTCACGGGCATTAGCGCTGAATTCTTTTGCTTCAACAGGAGTTCTGTGAGCAGAAAAAACGTGAACCTCGAAGGGAACCTCAAAATCCTTAAGTGTATTTATTGCTTTTTCTACTACGGGTAAATCGCTATCGCTACCCATAATAATGCCAACTTTTTTCATAAAAACATCCTTTCAACCAATGTATTACACCGACAAAAAACAAACTGAGCGCACCTATTCAACGGAATAAGTGTGCCCAGACGGTCGGCTTAAGTCAAAATAATAACTGCCGGAAATTCAATTCAAAAAAACGATAAAATCCCCGACATAAAACCTGCTCCTTTGTGGTGCTCCACATAAAAATCCGTCAGTCACAGGCACGACTTTCACATCGTAATAATTTTATCATTTTAGAAAAAGAGTGTCAAGGCACATAAAGTATAATAATATATATATAATTCTTAATTTATATGGTGAAAATGCTAATAGTTAAATTCACCTTTTATTGTGCCTTGGTTTCACAGTACAAGCAACGGTACTCTGCCTTCTCTTTGTCGGTGAGTTTGAAGATATGATTTATCTCCTGTTCGGTACTTGTAATGCAACGGGGATTCTTACATCTGATAACGTTTGTAAGCATTTCGGGAGGGCTTACAGTAAGTTTTTCAACCCTCTTACAATCGCGGATAATGTTTATGGTGATACCGGGGTCAACGTAGCCGATAACGTCAAAATCAATCTCAATATCCGCATCGATTTTTATAATATCTTTTTTACCAAGTTTTTTACTGGTAACGTTTTTTATAATAGCAACGGAGCAATCAAGGTTATCAAGACCTAAAAGCTCATAAATACGCATACCTCTGCCCGCAGTGATATGGTCAATAACAAAGCCGTTTGTAATGGAATCTATATTCATCTTTTTGCCTCCTCCAAAAGCTTAAGTATAAGTGCCATACGGATGTATTTGCCGTTAAGCACCTGTTTAAAATAACAAGCTCTGGGGTCATCGTCCACCGCTACTGAAATCTCATTGACACGGGGAAGCGGATGCATAATGCATAAATCCGCCTTTGCATTCTTAAGCTTCTTAGGTTCAAGAATATAGCTGTCTTTAAGACGTAAATAATCTTCCTCATTGAAGAATCTTTCACGCTGAACACGTGTCATATAAAGAATATCCAATTCGGGCATAACGGACTCAAGGTCAGTTGTCTGCTTATAAGAAATATTATTTTTAGCGAGAATATCCTTCTTTACGTAGCTGGGGAGTTTGAGTTCTTCGGGTGAAATAAGTACCACGTTAATACCCTCGTATCTTGAAAGGGCAGTAATGAGCGAATGAACGGTTCTGCCGAATTTAAGGTCACCGCAGAAGCCAACTGTAAGGTTA
>JAZRFO010000039.1:0-7332 GCA_045643685.1 Acutalibacteraceae bacterium | reverse complement strand
AGGTGATGTTAAACTTAAACTTTACAAAGGTAACATCATTAACGCAGGTATCACATCAGCCTACTCACTCTACGATGAAAACGTTGCATCCTTCGGTGATGACGGCGGTGCTTACAATCAGCAGGATTCTGCAGGTTTCATTAACCTCTTTGGTCTTTCAATCAAAGTAAAAGCACTTCTTGACAAACAGAGAGAAGAAAACTAATTACCGCCTTTAGCGGAAAACAATACACGACAAAGGTGAAATATTCCTTTGTCGTATTGTGTTTAATTTAAGGATATTTTTACTCTAAGGAGATATTTTTATGCAACTCTGGAAAGGCAGATTTTCTAAAGAAATCGACCCCAAAACCAATGACTTTAACTCATCAATTAAATTTGATAGCCGTATGTACAAGGAGGATATTGAGGGTAGCGTTGCTCACGCTACAATGCTTTGTGCACAGGGTATTATTTCAAGCGATGATTTAGGTCTTATTGTTGAGGGTCTTAACAATATTAAAAACGAAATTGAAAACGGCACATTGCTTATTGACCCTAATGCAGAGGATATTCATACCTTTGTTGAGGGTGAATTGACACAGAGAATAGGTTCTGCAGGTAAACGTCTTCATACCGCTCGTAGCCGTAATGACCAGGTTGCTCTTGATATCAGACTTTATCTTCGTCACGAATGTGATGACGTACTTAATCAACTTACTGAACTTATCGATGTTCTTTGCAAAAAGGCAGAGCAGTATGCAGGTGCAGTAATGCCCGGTTACACCCACCTTCAGAGAGCACAGCCCATTACATTCGGTCACCACTTAATGGCCTACGCAGAAATGCTTCTTCGTGATAAAGAAAGAATCATTGATGCTAAAAACAGAATGAATTATTGTCCTCTCGGCTCATGTGCTCTTGCAGGTACTACCTACAACACAAACCGTGAAATGACCGCAGAAGCTCTCGGCTTTAATGGTGCAATGCAGAACTCTCTTGATGGTGTTTCCGACAGGGATTTCTGTATGGAGTTAGCCTCCGCATTATCAATTCTTATGGTGCACCTTTCACGTTTTTCTGAGGAAATCGTTCTTTGGTGTTCGTGGGAGTTCAAGTTTGTCGAGCTTGACGATGCTTTCTCAACAGGCTCATCCATTATGCCCCAGAAAAAGAATCCTGATATTACCGAGTTAATCCGCGGTAAATCCGGCAGAGTATTTGGTGATTTAACAACACTTCTTACTATGATGAAGGGTCTTCCCTTGGCATATAACAAAGATATGCAAGAAGATAAAGAGGCTATTTTTGATGCTTTCGATACTGTTAAAATGTGTCTTACCGCATTTATTCCCATGCTTGATACAATGACCGCTCTTACTGACAATATGCGTAAAGCGGCGGCAGGCGGTTTTATAAATGCTACTGACTGTGCGGATTACCTTGTAGGTAAGGGACTTCCTTTCCGTGATGCATACAAAGCAACGGGTGAAATTGTGGCACTTTGCATTGCCGAAGGTCTTACCCTTGAAACATTACCTATGGAAAAATACAAAGGTATCTGCGAAATTTTCGACGAGGGTGTTTACGAAGCAATCAACCTTGACAAATGCGTAAATGACCGTACATCCTTGGGTGGCCCCGCACCGCAGAATGTTTTGAATCAGGTAGAAAGAGTTAAGAATTTAAACAAGTAATCAGAGTGGTTTTTATGACAAAGATATTTATTGACGGTAAAGCCGGTACAACCGGTTTAAGAATATACGAAAGGCTTGAAAGCTTTGAGGGTATTGAGCTTATAAGCCTTGACGATGAAAAAAGAAAAGACCCCGTGTGCCGTAAAGAGGCGCTCAATAGTGCAGATGTTGCATTCTTGTGCTTACCCGATGATGCGGCAAGGGAATCTGTTTCTTTGATTGAAAATGAAAATACAGTAGTAATTGATACTTCTACTGCCCACCGTACACTGGATGATTGGGCTTACGGTTTCCCCGAGCTTTCTGCATCACACCGTGAGAAAATCAAAACTTCCAAGCGTATAGCGGTTCCCGGATGTCACGCAAGTGGCTTTATTTCACTTATTTATCCCCTTGTTGAAGCGGGTATTCTTGAAAACACCGAGAAACTTTCTTGTTTATCTCTTACGGGTTATAGCGGTGGCGGTAAAAAAATGATTGCCGACTACGAGGAAGATCCGGACGAGCTTTTAGGTGCTCCAAGACAGTACGCACTTACTCAGAATCACAAGCATCTTAAAGAGATGGTTAAGATTTCGGGTATTCAGGATGCTCCTGTTTTCTGTCCTGTTGTAGGAGATTTCTATTCGGGTATGGAAGTTACAGTTCCTTTATTCAAGAGTGACCTGAAAGACGGCTTCGGCATCGAAGACATTAAGGAAATTTACAAAAATAAATATACAGGCCCCATTGTTACATATTGTGACGATTTAAGTGAAAGCGGTTTTATTTCCGCAGGGCTTCTTTCAGGTAAGGATACAATGATTGTTTCTGTTTTCGGAAATGACGACAGATTTATTCTTACCGCAAGATACGATAATTTAGGTAAAGGCGCATCAGGTGCGGCAGTTGAATGCCTTAATATCGTACTTGGAAATAGTGATACAAACGGACTCGAGGTGTAATTATGGAATTTATAAACGGCGGTATCTGTGCCGCAAAGGGATTTACTGCAGGCGGTGTTCATTGCGGTATCAGAAAAAACAAAACTAAAAAAGACCTTGCATTGATTTTTAGTGAGACCAAAGCATCTGCGGCGGCAGTTTATACAACAAACCTTGTTAAGGGTGCACCCCTTGCAGTTACAAAGGCTCATCTTATAGACGGCAAAGCTCAAGCGGTTATTTGCAATAGCGGTAACGCCAATACCTGTAACGCAAACGGTATTGAGGTTGCGGAGGAAATGGCAAAAATTACTGCGCAGGCACTCAATATCAGTGAAGATGACGTTGTGGTTGCTTCAACAGGTGTTATCGGGCAACCCCTTGATATTACACCTATCAAAAATTCAATTGATACTCTTGTGGATTCTCTTGGCAACAACAGTCAGGATGCGGCAGAGGGTATTATGACAACGGACACAGTGCAGAAGGAAGTTGCAGTTTCCTTTGAAATTGGCGGTGTTACCTGTAAAATTGGCGGTATTGCCAAGGGCTCGGGTATGATTCACCCCAATATGGCCACAATGCTTGTGTTCATTACAAGTGACGTTGCAATTTCACCCGAAATGCTTCAGAAAGCACTTTCCAAGGATATTCAGAGTACATTTAATATGGTTAGCGTAGACGGTGATACCTCTACAAACGATATGGTAACAGTACTTGCAAACGGTATGGCAGGAAATGAAGAAATCACCTGTGAGGGCGAAGAATTCGATACATTTATGAAAGCCCTTAATACTGTTACAGTTCACCTTTGCAGAATGATTGCAGGTGACGGTGAAGGTGCTACAAAACTTCTTGAGTGCAAAGTAACAGGTGCAAAAGACGAGAATACTGCAAAAATTGTTGCTAAGAGCGTTATTTGTTCTTCACTTACAAAGGCGGCTATGTTTGGTGCCGACGCTAACTGGGGACGAGTGCTTTGTGCAATTGGCTATAGCGGTGCAGAGGTTGACGTTACAAAGGTTGATGTTTCATTTACATCGGCTAAAGGCACAATTCCCGTTTGTAAAGACGGTTCAGGAATTGAATTTTCAGAAGAAATTGCTAAAGAAATTCTTTTGGAAAAAGAGATTACAATAAATGTTGGTCTTAACTCAGGTGAATTCACATCAACCGCTTGGGGATGCGATTTGACCTATGAATATGTAAAAATAAACGGCGATTACAGGACTTGATAATATGGATTTGAATATTAATAATCATCAGAGAGCGGAAATCCTTACACAGGCTCTTCCGTATATACAGAAATACCACGATAAAATTGTTGTTGTTAAATATGGCGGCAACGCAATGATAAGTGAAGACCTAAAAATGCAGGTTATGGAGGATATTGTTCTTTTATGGCTTATTGGCGTTAAACCTGTTCTTGTTCACGGTGGTGGCCCCGAAATTTCCGAAATGCTTAAAAAAGTTGGTAAGGAAAGTAAATTTGTTGACGGACTTCGTGTTACAGATAAAGAAACTGCAGAAATTGTGCAGATGGTTCTTGCTGGTAAAATCAACAAGCAGCTTGTTAACCTTTTAGGTGAATTCGGCGGTAATGCGGTAGGTATATCGGGTATTGACGGTCATCTTATCGAAGCAAAGGTCAAGGATGAAAGACTTGGTTTCGTAGGTGAAATTACTAACGTTAACGTTCAACCTATTTTAGACCTTATTGAAAAACATTATATCCCCGTAGTTTCAACTGTTGGTTGCGACAACGAGGGCAATGTTTACAATATAAATGCAGATACTGCCGCTTCTTATATTGCAGGGGCGATGCACGCCGAAAGACTTATTACAATGACCGACATTCCCGGTATTTTAAGGGATGTTAATGACCCGGATTCTTTGATTAAACGCGTAAATACCGAAGAAGCAAGGGAACTTTTCCGCGAGGGAGTTATTACAGGCGGTATGATTCCCAAGGTAGAGTGTTGTATTGAAGCAATCGAAAAGGGTGTAAGACGTGTTACAATCCTTGACGGACGTGTTCCTCACGCAGTACTTCTTGAATTGCTCACCGACGAGGGTGCCGGTACAATGGTTAAGGGGATGGATTAAATGAGTATTAAGGAACTTGATAAAAAATATATTGCCAATACCTATGCTCGTTTCCCCATTGAAATTGTCCGTGGTGAGGGCAGTAAGCTTTATGATGACCAGGGCAAAGAATATATTGATATGGGTACGGGTATCGGTGTTAGTGTATTCGGTGTGGGTGATAAGGAATGGATTGAAGCGGTTACCGAACAACTTAATACACTTCAACATACATCTAATCTTTATTATTCATCACCCTGTGTTAACCTTGCAGAAATTCTTTGCGAAAAAACAGGCGCCAAAAAGGTTTTCTTTTCAAACTCAGGTGCCGAGGCAAACGAGTGTGCAATTAAAGCCGCACGTAAATATGCGGCAGATAAAAAAGGAACGGATTATTATAAAATAATAACCCTTAATAACAGTTTCCACGGCAGAACCATAACAACTCTTGCCGCAACGGGACAGGAAAGCTTCCACAAAGATTTCCTTCCTCTTACGGACGGTTTCCTTTACGCAGATGCAGGGGATATTGATACAATAAAAACTCTTGTGGAAAATGAAAAGATTGCCGCAATTATGTTTGAGGTTGTACAGGGCGAGGGCGGAGTTGTTCCGTTGGATAAAGCCTTCGTAAAAGATCTTGCAGAACTTTGCGAAAAGGAAGATATACTTTTTGTGGTTGACGAGGTTCAGACAGGTAATGGTAGAACAGGTGCCCTTTACGGTTATATGAAATATGATATCACACCCGATATTGTTTCAACCGCTAAAGGTATCGGCGGTGGACTACCCTTGGGCGCTACAATGTTCTTCGAGAAAACTGCAGAGGTTTACACTCCCGGTACACATGGTTCAACCTTCGGCGGTAACCCTGTTTCCTGTGCAGGTGCATACAATATTATAAAAAGACTTGATGATGCATTCTTAAAATCAGTGGAAGAAAAACACGATTATATTATAAACGAACTTGGCAATGCCGAGGGAGTTTTGGGTATAACAGGTTTAGGTCTGATGTTAGGTGTTGAAACCAAAAAGGATGTAAACGAAGTTCTTAAAAAATGTCAGGAAAACGGTGTTCTTCCCATAAAAGCCAAAAATAAACTAAGGCTTCTTCCTCCTCTTAATATTTCTTTTGAGGATTTGGAAAAAGCCGTTGAGATTATAAAAAATGCATTGAGAGAGGAGCCTTCAGATGAATCTTAAAGGACGCGACTTTTTAAAATTATTGGATTACACAGGCGAGGAAATGGATTACCTTATAAATCTTGCCGCAGACCTTAAGGCAAAGAAGAAAAATGGTATTCCTCACGATACACTTAAAGGCAAAAATATTGCCCTTATTTTTGAAAAAACAAGCACAAGAACCCGTTGTAGCTTTGAAGTTGCTGCAAGGGACTTGGGTATGGGCGTTACTTATCTTGACCCCTCTGCTTCACAGATAGGCAGAAAAGAGAGCATTGCAGATACTGCACGTGTTTTAAGTTCAATGTATGACGGTATCGAGTATCGCGGTCACGGTCAGGTTGTAGTTGAAGAACTTGCAAAGTATTCTTCAGTTCCCGTATGGAACGGTCTTACAAATGAGTTCCACCCCACACAGATTCTTGCAGACTTCCTTACAATTAAAGAGCATTTTGGTTATCTTAAAGGCATCAACTTTGTTTATATGGGCGATGCAAGATACAATATGGGTAACTCACTTATGGTAGGTTGTGCGAAAATGGGTCTTAACTTTACCGCTTGTGCTCCTGAAAAGTATTTCCCCGATTCAGCCCTTGTGGATGAATGTAAAAAAATCGCAGAAGAAACAGGCGCAACTCTTTCATTTATTGAAGACCCCATGGAAGCAACCAAAAACGCAGATGTAATTTATACAGATATCTGGGTTTCAATGGGCGAACCCGAACTTGTTTGGGCGGAACGCATTAACGATTTGGGTGCATATCAGGTAAATAAAGAACTTATGGATAATGCAGGTGAAAAAGCAATCTTTATGCATTGCCTTCCCTCATACCACGATAAAAAGACAGAAATCGGTAAGAAAATGTGCGAAAAATTCAACCGCGATGCTATGGAGGTTACTGACGAGGTATTCGAAAGTGAACGCTCAGTAGTATTTAAAGAGGCAGAAAACAGAATGCACACAATCAAAGCCGTAATGTACGCAACTCTTTAAAATAGTTTGTTTTGTAAATCACAGGAGTCAAGAATTTTTAGAAAATCATAATTTTTATAAAATTCTCGTACTTCGTTACAAAAATCTTCAGGTGCACCGTAGTTCACAAGGACTATGGTGCATTTTTTATGTAGTCCCATAAATTCAAACAAAGAGTATATGTGATAAACGCGGGAATAAATGTTATAGTTTTTGCAATATATCGGCAAAACTATGGTGATTTTTTCACTTTGCCATACAGCCACACGCAAAATAAACATAATCAATAAAAATATAATTCCCATAACTGATAACCCGAGGGTTATTATATCCGATAACATAAAATAAAAAACACCTCCCGCAATATAATATGCGAAAGGTAAAAAAGAGGGACTGCAGAATTTCTGCAGTCCCTTAAGTGTAAATTCAATTAGATAATGTCGTATGCCATAACTGCCTGTTCAAACTGATCAGCAGTAAGGAATTTGCCTTC
>JAZRFO010000038.1:0-5541 GCA_045643685.1 Acutalibacteraceae bacterium | reverse complement strand
GCACGAATATTTCTTGATGTAACGAATTTACCCTCTTTACCTGCGAAGGGGCTATCGTTAACCATAAAATTCATTGAAATTGTAGGCTCATCAATTTCCACAAAGGGAAGTGCCTCGGGCACATCCTTATCACAAGCGGTTTCACCGATATTAAGTTCGGCAATACCTGAAACCGCAACAAGGTCACCCATTTTTGCTTCCTGACATTCAACACGGGCAAGACCCTCGAATGTGTAAAGCTTAACTATTTTTGCATTGGACTGTACACCGTCACCATTGCAAAGTGCAACCTGCTGACCAACCTTGACACTACCGCGTTCAACTCTACCCACACCGATTCTGCCGAGATAATCGTCATAATCAAGACTTGAGAAAAGAAGCTGTAAAGGACCATTCATCTCACCTGTGGGCGGGTCGATATTTTCGATAATGGAATCGAAAATGGGTCTCATATCCCCTTCACGTACAGTGTGGTCAAGGGATGCGTAACCGTCACGGGCAGATGCAAAAACAACAGGGAATTCTATCTGGTCATCATTAGCACCTAATTCAATAAACAAATCAAGAACTTCATCAATCACCTCAAGAGGTCTTGCACCGGGTCGGTCAATTTTATTAATAACAACAATTGCTTTTTTACCTAAAGCAAGTGCTTTTTTAAGAACGAATCTGGTCTGAGGCATACAACCTTCGAATGCGTCAACAAGCAAAAGCACACCGTCAACCATCATCATAATACGCTCAACCTCGCCACCGAAGTCAGCGTGTCCGGGCGTGTCAACGATATTGATTTTTACGCCGTTATAATGAACGCCTGTGTTTTTTGAAAGTATTGTAATACCACGCTCTTTTTCAAGGTCATTTGAGTCCATAACACGGTCATCAACCTGTTCATTTGAACGGAAAATACCGCTCTGATGAAGAAGCTGGTCAACAAGAGTTGTTTTACCGTGGTCAACGTGGGCAATAATAGCAACGTTTCTTATATCTTCTCTTCTATCCAATGTTTTCACCTTCAATTATAAAAGGTTTACACCTTTTTCTGCACAGATTTTTTTCATTTCCTCGGGCCACAAAGAAGCCTGAACTTCACCGATATGAAGTTTACCCAATAAAAGCATACATACTCTTGACTGACCGATACCGCCACCGATTGTAAGGGGTAAAGTACCGTCAAGTATCTGCTTGTGGTAATCGAAACTCTTTCTTTCTTCTTTGCCTGACTCTTTCAACTGATATGCCAATGATTTTTCATCAACTCTGATACCCATTGATGAAATTTCAAATGCATCCTCAAGAACTTCGTTGTAAATTATGATATCACCGTTAAGCTGCCAGTCATCATAGTCGGGAGCTCTGCCGTCGTGGGGTTTACCGCTTTTAAGTTTATCACCGATTTTCATAACAAAAACCGTGCCGTGTTCCTTGGCAATTGCTCTTTCGCGTTCTTTACCTGTCATATCAGGATACATATCTTCAAGTTCATTTGTTGTTACGAAAAATACATTTCTTTCGATATTTGTATCAACCGCAGGGAATCTTTCTTTAACAACATCGAGAGTATCGCAAAGGGCGTTGATGATTTTGGTTACGCAATCCTTAAGGAATTCTTCGGTTCTCTGACTGCGGTCAATTACACTTTCCCAGTCCCACTGGTCAACGTAAATTGAGTGAAGGTTATCCATATCTTCATCACGGCGAATGGCATTCATATCTGTATAAAGACCTTCACCAACATTGAAGCCGTATTTTTTGAGAGCCATTCTCTTCCATTTCGCAAGAGAATGAACAATAACTGCCTCGCCATCTTCGGGCATTGCCTTTACGTCAAATGAAACTGCTCTTTCAAAACCGTTAAGGTCGTCGTTAAGTCCGCTTGACTTTGTAACAAAAAGAGGGGCAGAAATTCTTTCAAGATTAAGTGCTGCACAAAGATTATTCTGGAAAGTATCCCTTGTGATTTTAATTGCTCTTTGTGTGTCGCGCATTGAAAGCGTTGCCTTATAGTTATCCTTTAAAACAAGCATACGATAACCTCCTTATAAAATTAACTAAAGTATTATACCACTCTCATAATATATAATCAAGATTTTTTGACCTCTTTTTAATAGAAATTATACAAAGGAGATTGGTCTTATTTATACACATTAACAAATATATTATAAACATCATTGAAAAAACACCCATCCTTTGATAGAATTAATAATGGTGATAATATGAAGTTCAAGAATGTTTTACTCGCCAGTGATTTTGACGGGACTTTGAAAAATGATGATGGTGTTATAACAGATGACGTTAAAGGTGCAATTTCAGACTTTATATCTGAGGGCGGTTTCTTCACAGTTTGCACCGGCAGAATTTTTCAAGGCTTTCATTTGTACAGCCCCGAATACATAAACGCACCCGTGCTTTTAGGAAACGGTGCCATGGCGTATGATTATAAAAATGAAAAAGTGATTTTTAATGATGCATTAGGTGAAGAATGTTATGCTTGCATTAATGAAGTATTAAATACTTACCCCGATATTTCAATTGAGTTTTATAATTTTGACACTGTGTGTGCGATTAATCTGAATAAATATTCCGAACAACATTTCACAAGTCAGGGTATTGATTTTAAAATCATTGAAAAATGCGAGGATGCTCCCCTACCATGGACAAAAGTAATGATAGCCGCCCACGGACATTCAAAAGAAGTTCAGGATATCTTAGAAAAACATTGTGAAATAAACTTCTTAAGAACAACGGGCGACTATGTTGAAATACTGAAAAAGGGTGTTGATAAGGGCACGGGACTTTTGAAACTTGCGAAGGCTCTCGGTTGTGAACCAAAAGACACATACGCCGCAGGCGACGGCTATAACGATGTAGAAATGCTTGTTGCCTCTGCAGGTGGCTTCGTACCTGAAAACGGCTCACAAGAAGCCTTAAGCGTTGCTAAATACATAACACGTTCCAATAACGATGGTTGTATTGCTCACGCAATAGAAATACTCAATAATATTTATTAAAGAAAAAACGTTCTGTCAATTAAGACAGAACGTTTTGATTTTTATTTAGTGAACATCTTTAACGGAGATACCCTTTGTATTATAGTAGCTTCTTGAGTTACCATTAAATGCTCTGATTGTGTAGGTGTAAGTAACACCCTTCTTTGTGGATTTGTCAAGGTATCCGGTTGAACGAGTGCTGTTTACTCTGGCGATACGAACCCAACCTGAGTTAGCGGTTTTACGATAGATATCGTAACCCTT
Source organism: Acutalibacteraceae bacterium (assembly GCA_045643685.1). Classification (GTDB taxonomy): domain Bacteria; phylum Bacillota; class Clostridia; order Oscillospirales; family Acutalibacteraceae; genus DTU089. Next base: position 2,287 of record JAZRFO010000038.1, on the reverse strand, counting down.
TGCACCATCAACGTGGTTGATTGTAACAGTAACACCTTCTTTGGAAGAAGTTGCCTTTGTGAGTTCAGGAACTTCAAGACGAACAAGTGTAGCACCTGTTTTGTCATAAGAGCTGTAAGCCTTACCATCACCGGCTTTTACTGTATATGCATAGTTATCAGCTGCAGTAACCTTTTTATCTAAGAAAGATGTGGTCTTTGTGTTGCCGATATATGTCCAAGCATCATCACCAACAAGTTTACGATAAACTCTGTAAACTGATGCACCCTTTACTGCGTCCCATGTAACTTTGATGCTACCTGCTGCATTAGCTGCTGCAATGTTTGTGGGAGCACTGAAGAACTTAACAGTTTCACTTACTTTGTAAGAATCGCATAAACCTGCGGCATTACGTGATCTTACGGTGTACTGATAAGATTTACCACTAACAACTGTGTTGTCAGTAAACTTTGTTGTATAAACTACTCCAAGGTTTTTCCATGAGCCACCAACAAGACGTCTGTATACAGTGTAGCTTGTAGCACCATCAACTGCGTTCCAGGAAACAACAACGTTTGTGGATTTAACAGCAACAGACTTTATAACGGGTGTTGCAGGTTTAAGCTGAGGAATCACTTCTTCACCGATGTTTTTGTGGCAAGTTTTACATTCTTTGTGCTTTTTACCTGAAGCGAAAACTGTTGCTCTGTAGTCAACAACCCATTTGTATTCCTTATGTGCACAGTAGGGTTTAATAAATTCAATTGTTTCAGCTTCGTCGAGGTTGGGCTTTGTGTAGCTGCCGTCTGCGTTTACTACTGTAACAGTGTAAGCGTAGGTTGTATTTTCAACAACGTCACCATCAACATACTTTGTTTCGGTTGTGGTTGTGATACAAACTAAATCGCCATCACCCTCTGCACGATAAACGAGGTAATTAACTGCGCCTTCACTTGCGGACCATGAAAGTGCAACACCGTCGTAAGTACAATCTAAATTTTTAAGCTCAGGAGCTCCTGCTGCGAATGCTGCAACAGAAAAAACTGATAACAACATAAGCACTGATAAAAATAAGCTTAAGGTCTTTTTCATAATACTACTCCTTTTATGTACATATTATTCTACTCATATATTATAACACTTTTTTAGTTTTTAGGAAGTAGCAGATTAACTAAAATATAACCAATTTTTTTGTGACAAAAATGCAATAATGTATGAAAATCAACCAAATGAACAAAATGATAAATTAATCAGCTTTTAATTTCATTTCCTTACCCTCTTTTAGCAACTGTTTCAGCATATCAGCATCATCATTTTTCATAGCATCACTATACTTCTGAAGCTCCGCAATTATGTAGTCAAGCTCAAAAATAAGGTTCTCCTTATTCTCAAGAAAAAGTTCAGTCCACATATTTTCATTCAGATATGCAACACGTGTTAAATCTTTGTAACTACCGGCAGAAATACCTTTTCTTTCAAGAGCGGACGGACTTTTAACATATGCATTTGATACAATATGAGCAAGTTGGGAGGTAAACGCTATAAGCTTATCGTGTTTCTGTGGAGTCATAACAGAAACTCTACCAAAACCTAACTTCATTATAACTTCACGTGCGTTTGCAAGTATCAGGATATCTTCATTTTCTTTAGGGGTCAAAACAAATGGTGCGTTGTAAAACATTGTGTCCTTTGAATTTTCGAATCCCGAATACTGAGTACCGGCCATAGGATGTCCACCGACAAAAGAAAAATTATGTTTTTCGGCAATATTAAAACACTCATCACAAACAGAACGTTTTACTCCTGCACAATCAATAACAACTGCACCATTTTTGAAAAACTCAGCGTTATTATCTACGTAATCAATAACTGCCTCAGGATACAATGGGATAAAAACATAATCACAGGTTGTTAAAAGTTGTTGGGTAAGTTCACCGTCAATACTTTTTTCCGAAATAGCAGTTTTAACAACATCCTTATTCAAGTCATAACCGTAAACTTTAAAATCAGTATTCTTTTTAGCTGATTTCACAAGGGAACCACCGATAAGTCCAAGACCAACAACACCAATATTCATAAAAATTCCTCCTATTGAGCGAGTGTATTCGAAGCAAATATACCCTAAATGTTCAAATTCACGCACCTTTGTATTTTTTTGTCTTGCAATACAACACAAGAGTTTTAACGACGTTACAGGGAAAAGTATCTGTATTAAACCATATCGGATTCTAACACATTCACTCTAAATAAAAAAAATCCTTGCAGTGACAAGACTGCAAGGAAATATCTGGTGATATAAAAACAGCAG
>JAZRFO010000037.1:0-4282 GCA_045643685.1 Acutalibacteraceae bacterium | reverse complement strand
GGGAGAAGAGCTATCATTCTTGCTCTCTTAATAGCAGTTGTGAGCTCTCTCTGATGGTATGCACATGTACCTGTTACACGGCGGGGAAGGATTTTTGCTCTGTCGGATGTATAACGACGAAGTTTAGCAGCATCCTTATAGTCAATTTTCTCAACCTTCTCAACACAGAAAGCGCAAACTTTTTTGCGGCCTTTTTTGTTGGGACGGCGATCGCTTTTATCGTATGCCATAATTATATATTCCTCCTGTTAGAATCAGAACGGCAGGTCATCGTCATCAGCAACTGTGGCGAAATCATCTATGCTGCCGTTAGAGAAAGATGTAGCAGCTGTTTCGGCAACTCTGGGAGCTGCACCTGTAGAAGACTCGTTTTTAGAGCCGCAAAAACTTACGTTATCGGCAATAATCTCAAATGTTGAGCGTTTAACGCCGTCTTTCTCATAAGAACCGGTCTGGATAGCACCCTGAACGGCAATCATAGAACCTTTTGAGAAATATCTTGTTACAAACTCAGCAGTCTGACGCCATGCAACAACGTTGATGAAGTCGGCTTTTCTTTCTTCACCGGCTTTAACGTAGCCGCGGTCAACTGCAACAGTAAATCTTGTAACTGAAACACCTGAGGGAGTCTGGCGAAGTTCGGGATCGGCAGTAAGTCTGCCCATAATAACTGCGCAATTAAGCATCTTTCACACCTCTTATTTTTTAATTACCATTGAACGAAGAACGCCGTCGGTGATACCGAGAACACGTTCAAGTTCTGCAGGGAAACCAGCTTCGCAAGTGTGGTTATAGAGAACATAGTAGCCATCTTCTTCATCGTTGATGAGATATGCAAGTCTACGCTTACCCCACTCGTCAACGCTGTCGACAGCACCGTTCTTTTCCATCATTGCTTTGAACTTTTCAGCGAGAGTTTTAGCTGCCTCTTCACCGTTTGCTAAAGAGAAAACAATGATTGTTTCGTAACTGTTTGACATCGTTCGCACCTCCTTATGGACTCCGGCTCTTATAGATATCGATTTAAGAGCAAGGAAATAATCGCCGCGGACATTCCACGACGATTACGCATTATACCACTATTCAATCAATAAGTCAATAGATTTTCCCATTTATTTTCATTTAAGGAATGTGCCTATACCCAACTGGTCAAGAAGAGCCATAAACCACTCATAAATGAAACTTACGATACCTGAAACACCCGTATTTACGAGTATCTCGTTTGTGTCCTCCCCTACTGCTTTTTCAAAGCCTGTTACCAAGTCCGCATCAGCATAGGGTTTAGTTTCATCATATACAACGGAAGCACCGTTCATAATTTTGAATTTACAAATTCTTTCACCAATAAGTGAGGTTGCATTTCCAACCATTTCATAGTTGACCTTCACCTGCATAAGAGCGTTGCTAACCTTGGGAAGCTCACCCTTGACAGAAATTCTTATTTCCTGACCGGGTGCAATTTCTTTCGTTCCTATGGTACGTGCCATAAGGTCTGCACCTTCAAATGCAATGGAAGTAACCTTAACAGGATAATTCAAGGAGAGGTTTTTTATTATTATATTTTTATCTCTTGAACCTACGTAACCCTCACGGCTTACCTCAAACCTGACGGAAACTCCGTAGTTTGTGTTGGTTGATTCGTGAAACTGAGGATAATCAGGGTCGGAATGAACGTTTACGATTTCATCCGTAAGAAGATTTTTAAGTGCAAGACTTCTGGAATAGGGGTCGTGGAAGGTCATGCCATGGAAAAGACCATCAACAAACCATGTATTTTCGGGAAGGTATGCTGTCGATGCATCAACCTCCAAAGAGGGTGAAACATGGTCATGAGTGGGATCGGAACACATTGTACCCACACCCGTATAACCATCGCTAAAACGCTTTTCATAGGGAGCGCAAAGAGCACCCGTCGAGTCAGTTGTTCTGATAAGGGCATCCGCATTTGTTCTTAAACCTGTAACGCAAGGAATACCCGTACCCGCTATGATACTTATATTAATACCGTAATCATTGACACAAGACTGAAGACTCTCGTGGAAATTTGCCATAATTTCGTAATGCACCATATCGGTCTTTTCGATTATAGCGGCATTTTCAACGGGGTCAAGACGCTGTGCTTTTAAATCATCATAATATTCAAGGGGAATAAAGTCCCAGATACTACCCCAATAACCTATTACATTCTGTATATAGGGTACTGCAGCTTTTACTACATTATCAAGGAATCCCAACTGTTGAGCTTCTACAAGCCACTCGTACTTACCATCTGCATCAAAACCATGTTGCAAATAGTAAACGAGCATATATTCATCAACAGCCACATCACCCGTCAATGCATCATAAGCCATGCCGGCACCACCGATTGCAGGAACTGTAAGTACAGCATTATCCACATCCTGCTTATAACCGAAAAGTGACAGATATGTTGCAGAAACCTGACCGCCGTGGGAAACGGCAATTATATTAACCTTATCCTTACCTGTATATTCCTTAACCTTCTGAATATACTCGTCAAGGCCTACGGCGCAGTCATATACACTCTGTCGCCAGTCGTTAGTGTAGAAAAACATATTTTCTTCGCCAACGTATTCGGCTATTTCATAGGAAATTTTATCTTCATTAATATATTCAAGAGGAAGACCGTTATCAAGAATATATTTCATATTTGTCTCTTCGATAGAAGTATTTTCAACCTGGATATCGTATTTACTTGTGCCGTCGGGATTAATTTTCATATATTCCAGCTCGGCTTCTATTTCCTGACCCACAGTTTTACCGAGATATTCGGCATCGCCTTTTGCAGTGAGCACAAGCCCCTTGCCCAAATCATAAATACGATTGATAACCCTGTTTAAAATAGAGTCCATATTAATACCCCAGATACGGGTTCTTTCGCCGTTTTCATCAACTCTTACAAGCTCGGAGCTGCTATAACCGGCAACCATAATAACGGGGTAATCGCTGATTGACCCTTCAAATTGCACAGCCGCACCGACTGCTGTTAAAAAGATAGAACACAAAAGAACTATGCTGAGAATTAAAGATAAACCTTTTTTAAACATATTGCACACTCCTTTTTAAAAACTATTATATATACCGATTATATCACCCATATTTTCCTTATGCAAATATTTAATGAAGATGAATTTCACAAAATACATCCTGAGTATTTAGTGAAAAAACATAAAAATACAGGTCGCGAAGTCGAAAACTCCGCGACCTTGAAATTAATCTTCGAATTTTGAAATAAAGGCTTTTGTTCTTTCGGATTTAGGATTATCGAAAACTTCCTCGGGTGTACCCGACTCGGCAATAACACCATCATCCATAAAAATAACCTTTGAAGAAACCGCTTTGGCAAAAGACATTTCGTGAGTAACGATAACCATTGTTACGTTTTCTTCAGCAAGACCTTTTATAACCTTAAGAATCTCGCCTGTAAGCTCAGGGTCAAGAGCGGATGTAGGTTCATCAAAGAATAACACTTTGGGTTCCATAATCAATGCCCTAGCAATGGAAACACGCTGTTTCTGACCACCTGAAAGTTCACAGGGGTAGTTATTAAGTTTTTCCAAAAGTCCCACTTTACCTAAAATAACTTTGGCTTTCTCCTCAATTTCAGCAATAATCTGCTTTTTATTGTGCTTGTAATCTACTCTTTCTTTAGCAAGAAGCTTAGCCGCAAGAGTTACATTATCAAGAACATTGTATTGGGGAAAAAGATGGAAATCCTGAAACACAAGACCAACAAGAAGCTGTCTTTTACGTTTTTCGGCAGCGGACTCTTTTTTTATTCCTCCGTCAAAGAACACGTTACCCGCAACATTTATATAGCCGCTATCCGCAGTTTCAAGTTGGTTTATACAACGAAGAATGGTTGTTTTACCACTACCGGAGGAACCGATAATACTTAAAACCTCTCCCTCTTCAAGATTAAAACTTACACCTTTCAAAACCTCGGTTTTTCCGAAGCTTTTTTTCAAATCTCTTACTTCAAGTATTGACATATAAAAAGCTCCTTTCCCTTTTAGGTTTTGTAGTAATCAAGTTTTTTCTCAATCTTACCAAAAATAACAGTAAGTAAGCCGTTGAATGCAAGATAGAAAATACCCGTTGCAAGTAAAGGCCATAACAAACCGTTAAGTTTGATAAATACTTCGCCTGCCCATATAAGTTCATAAATCGAAATAACTCGAGCAAGAGATGTATCTTTAACAAGAGTAATAATCTCGTTACTCATGGGCGGAAGAATTCTTTTAACTACCTGCATTAAAACAAC
>JAZRFO010000036.1:0-2816 GCA_045643685.1 Acutalibacteraceae bacterium | reverse complement strand
TTCGGCATAAAAAAGCCCATGGTAAGTTATTATGAGCACAATCGTATGGAGCGTGGCGGTGTTATTATCGAAAGACTTTTAAACGGCGAAAGCTGTGCGCTCGTTTCGGATGCGGGTATGCCCATTATTTCCGACCCGGGCGAGGATTTGACACTTCGTTGTCACGAAAACAATATAAAAGTCTGTGCGGTACCCGGCCCCTGTGCCTTTGTAACCGCCCTTGCAATTTCAGGTATGCCATCGGGCAGATTCACCTTTGAGGGTTTCCTTACAAGAGCCAAACAAAACAGACGTGAACATCTTCTTGAACTTGTTGACGAAAAACGCACAATGATTTTTTACGAGGCGCCCCACAAACTCCCCTCTACCCTCCAGGATATGGCTGAGTATTTCGGTGACCGCAAAATAGCATTGGTTAAAGAACTTACCAAGATTTACGAAAACGTTGAACGAACCACCCTTTTTGAGGCTCGTGACAAATACAGCGAAGTAAGTCCAAAGGGCGAATACGTCCTTATAGTTGAGGGTAAGCCCGAAACAGAAGACGAAGAAATCACCCTTGACGATGCAAAAGTGATGGCTCAGGAACTTTTGAAAAAAGGTCTTTCAAAAAACGAAGCCGCCAAAGAAATTGCAAAGAAAACAGGACTTAAAAAGAGCGATATCTACAAAAGTTTACAGGAGTGATATTTATGCTTTTCGGTGTACAATGGTATTTATGGCTTATACTTATAGTTGCCGTGGGTTTAGCAATCTTTGCCTGGAGCAAGGCACTTAAATCCTCACGTGCAAGACGCGAAAGATTAAAACGCGAAGGTGCAATATGGAAAAGGGACTACGATTTAAGACAGAACTTTTCCGTATTGACCGAGGAAAAATTAAAGGAAACTGCCGACACGGAGCTTTTACACGGTGTGGCGATGAACATACAGGTATTCCTGGAAAATGCCGTTAATATGAACGAGGCGTTTGAAGATTTACCCGAAGAAAAAAAATACATTTACACCCTCGAGTATTTTGACGAGGATGCAAAGAACACATTATCTGTGTTCTTTAAAAATAACGGTGCACCACTTGTACCCATCCTCCCCCAAGCATTACGTGCGGTAGGTGCTGAAAAATATCTTGATATAGTCACACCCGTAGTTGATATGTACGACCCTGACAGCGAAGTTTCTGTTGATTATGCTGTAACCGCAAAAGCTGATGAGCTTTTTAAAGAAAAATACAATTCAGACGAATTTTTGAGACTTTGTGCTCAATATATCAAAAACAATAAAGAAATATTTTTGAATTAAAAGGAGAATATATTTATGGCTATCTCTTTTCATCTTTCCGCTTTCGCAGATGAGGGCGGTAACGGTATTATGGAGCAGATTGATGCTCTTAAAGCCCATGGTATGACACATATTGAACCCCGCGGTCTTGACCACGGTAACATTTCACTTTACACCATAGATCAGGCAAAGGAACTTAAAAAAATCCTCGATGATAATGGTATCGGTGTTTCTGCCATCGGTTCTCACTACGGCAAAATTGAAATCACAGACGATTTCGCTCCACATTTTGAGGATTTTAAAAACTGTGTTGAGGTAGCAAATATTCTTGGTACCAAGCGTATAAGAATGTTCAGTTTCTTCTTCACAAAGGGTCAAAGCCTTACTGAATACCGCGACGAGGTATTTGAAAGACTTGATAAAATGTGCACATATTCACTCCAGAACGGTATCTGGTGTTGCCACGAAAATGAAAAGGATATTTACGGCGATATTGCCGAGCGTTGCCTTGAAATATATAAAACCTTCGACGGCAAAATCAAGGGTATTTTCGACCCCTCCAACTTTATTCAGTGCGGTGAGCAGATTTTACCCGCTTATGAATTGTTAAAGGATTATATTGACTATTTCCATATTAAAGACTGTCTTTATGAGGGTGGCAAGGTTCGTCCCGCAGGTCTTGGTGATGGTAATATTGTTGAACTTCTCACAAGATTTGCAAAGGACAAGGACGGCGACCATTTCCTTACTCTTGAACCCCATCTTAAGGTGTTTGATGGTCTTAAGGAGCTCGAGGGTGAAGGTGGTACCGCAGACCAGTTGAAGGACGACTACACATACCCCACAAACAGAGCCGCTTTTGATGCGGCGGCAGATGCCCTTGACGTATGTCTTACAAAGGCAAACCTTGACAACGTAACAATCAGAAGTAAATAAACCCATATAAAAGGAGTTTTTAAAATGTTTAAACACGAAAATCTTAAAGGCAGAGTTGCCGTTATTACAGGTGGTGGCGGTGTTCTTTGCGGTGGTTTCGCAAAAGACCTTGCAAGACAGGGTGTTAAAGTTGCCGTGCTTGACTTAAGACTTGATGCTGCTCAACAGGTTGCAGATGAAATTAAGGCAGAGGGTTTTGAAGCAATCGGCGTTGCTTGTAACGTGCTTGAAAAAGAAAGCCTCGAAGCCGCAAGAGCCGAAATCAACGAAAAAATTGGTACTTGTGACATTCTTATTAATGGTGCAGGCGGTAACCACCCCAGCGGTAACACCACAAAAGAGAAATTCCAGGCAGGAGACCTTGAGTCAACTGAGGATATCAAAACATTCTTCGACCTTGACCCCAAGGGTATTGAATTTGTATTTAACCTTAACTTCCTCGGCACACTTCTTACAACTCAGGTTTTCGCCAAGGATATGGTAGGTAAAGAAAACGCAACTATCATCAACATTTCATCAATGAACTCATACAAACCCCTTACCAAAATCCCTGCTTATTCTGCAGCTAAAGCAGCTATATCAAACTTTACTCAGTTTATGGCA
>JAZRFO010000035.1:0-4012 GCA_045643685.1 Acutalibacteraceae bacterium | reverse complement strand
CTTGACTACACAAGAACTTACGAGCAGTTCCGTCGTGACGTTGACGAATGTGCTGCAGCGTTGATTTCACTTGGTGTAAAAGCAGGTGACCATGTTGCAATCTGGGCAACCAATGTTCCTCAGTGGTTCATCACCTTCTGGGCAACAACAAAAATCGGTGCAGTTCTTGTTACTGTTAACACAGCATATAAAATCCACGAAATAGAATACTTGCACAAGCAGTCAGACACTCATACTCTTGTTATGATTCAGTACTGCAAGGATATCAACTACAAAGAAATTATTGAAGAACTTTGTCCCGAGCTCAAAAACCTTGAACCCGGCTCACCCTTGTACTCAAAGAACCTTCCCTTCCTTCGTAACGTTGTTACTGCAGGATTTGAAATGGACGGTTGTCTTACCTGGGAGCAGATGTTATCACGTTCTTCACTTGTTCCAAGAGAAGAGGTTCGCAGACGTTCCTCACTTGTAAAGCCTGATGATGTTTGTAATATGCAATACACTTCAGGTACAACAGGCTTCCCCAAGGGCGTTATGCTTACACACCGTAACATTATAAACAATGGTAAAACAATCGGTGACAGAATGGATTTATCCACTGCCGACCGTATGATGATTCAGGTTCCTATGTTCCACTGCTTCGGCATGGTGCTTTCAATGACATCTATGATGACCCACGGCGGTACACTTTACCCCATCCCCTACTTCTCTCCCAAGTCATCACTCGCTTGTGTAAATGTTGAAAGTATTTCCTGTTTTAATGGTGTTCCCACAATGTTTATTGCAATGTTTGGCCATCCTGATTTTGCCAAAACAGACTTCTCATATATGCGAACCGGCATTATGGCAGGTGCTAACTGCCCTGCAGACCTTATGCGCCGTGCATCAGTAGAAATGAATATGCGTGAAATCATTTCAGTTTATGGTCAGACAGAGGCTTCTCCCGGTTGCACAATGGGTGAAGTAAACGAAGACCTTGACCACCGTGTTGAAACTGTTGGTAGCGCATTCCCCGGTGTCGAATGTAAAATCATCGACCCTGAAACCGGTCTTGAGCTTCCCGACGGACAGAGTGGTGAATTTGTTGCACGTGGCTTTAACATTATGAAGGGCTACTACAAAATGCCTGAAGCAACTGCTCAAGCAATTGATAGCGAAGGTTGGCTTCACTCCGGTGACATTTGTATGAGAACGCCTGACGGCTACTACAAGGTTACAGGACGTCTTAAAGATATGATTATCCGTGGCGGTGAAAACCTCTATCCCCGCGAAATCGAGGAATTCTACCTTACCAACCCCAAGGTTCGTGACGTTCAGGTTGTTGGTGTTCCCGATGAACAGTACGGCGAGGAATGCTGTGCTTGGATTATTCTTCATAAGGGTGAAACTGCTGACGAAAAAGAAATGAAGGAATACGGCTACGCATCTATTGCAAAACACAAGGTTCCCAAATATTTCTTATTCGTAAACGAATTCCCCATGAATGCTGCAGGTAAGATTCTCAAATACAAAATGAGAGAAGAATCACTCGACAGATACAATAGTCAGAAATAAATTTCATTAGTTATCAGAAGTCGGGTTAAGTACTCGACTTCTGTGTTTTTTAATTGACGAGAGCAGGTCCTAAAATGAATTACAAAGATTTCAAAATAATTGACTCCCATTGTCATATTTTCCCTGATAAAATTGCCGAGAAAGCTACTAAAAGCACCGATATTTTTTACGGTATTACCGAGGCAGGAATTAAAACCTCGGACTTTATAGGCAATGTGGATACACTTATAAATCAATGCGATAGCACAGGTGTTGAAAAATGCCTTGTAACATCCGTTGCAACTACTCCACACCACGCACAAAGCATAAACAGCTTTATTTCCTGCGAGGTGAGTCTTCATCCTGACAAATTTATAGGTTTTGGCTCACTTCACCCGGAAAGCGATACCCTGAACGAGGACGTTGAACACCTTATTGAAATAGGTTTAAAGGGTGTTAAACTGCACCCCGATATTCAGAATTTCAAGGTTGATGACCCGAAAGTACTTAAAATATTCGAGTTATGTGAAAAACACAATCTCCCCGTACTTCTTCACACAGGTGATTTCCGATTTGATAACTCTAACCCCGACAGAGTATCAACTATTCTTGAAAAGTTCCCGAATCTTACGGTTATAGGTGCACACTTCGGCGGTTGGTCCGTATGGGAAGAAGCGACAGAAAAACTCGCAAAATACAAAAACTTCTATGTAGACACCTGTTCATCTTTCTATGCATTAGAAAAAGATACAACTAAAAAACTTATCGACACCTATGGTGCAGATAAAGTAATTTTTGGCACGGATTTTCCTATGTGGAATCAAAAAGAAGAATTGGAATATCTTTTCAGTTTAGGCTTAAACGAAAAAGAACTTGAGGATATTTTGCATAACAATATACTTAAGGTGTTGAAGATTGAGGGATAGATAGTCAGTATAGTGCTTGTTGTTTCTTCTTACTGAAGACTACGGGTAAGAGAACTACCCACCACCGCTACGCGGTCCCCCTCCCTATTCCGGCAAAGCCGAAACAGGGATGATAGGCTTCGCATTACAACTACTTAATACACAAATCGGCTTTGCTCCTTTAATTTTGCATTCTGCATTTTTATACTTGCATTAGCATAATTTATATGTTAAACTTGTAAACTGTATGTTTAGTCTACATAGTATGTTAATATATATTCTCATTATCTGAGGTGTTACAAAATGATTTGCAACAATATTTTAGAGGCAATGGGCAACACGCCCGTTATCCGTCTTAACCGTATGGTTGAGGAAGATAGTGCCGAGGTGCTTGTTAAATTCGAGGGTCTTAACGTTGGCGGCTCAATTAAAACAAGAACCGCTTACAATATGATTTTAAAGGCCGAAAAAGAGGGTAAAATCAACAAGGATACCATAATTGTTGAACCCACAAGCGGTAACCAAGGTATCGGTCTTGCGCTCGTTGGCGCCGTAAGAGGCTACAAAACAGTCATCATTATGCCCGACTCCGTTAGTGAAGAACGCAGAAAACTTGTTAAACACTACGGTGCAGAGGTTAAGCTCGTACACGATGCGGGTAACATAGGTAAATGCATTGATGAATGCTTACAGTTAGCATTAAAAATGCAGAAAGAAAACGAAAACGTTTTTGTTCCTCAACAGTTTGAAAACCCTGCTAATCCTGAAATTCAACGCAAAAAAACCGCTACAGAAATTCTTGAACAGGTTGGTAAGCCCATTGATGGGTTCTGTGCAGGTATCGGTACAGGCGGTACACTTACAGGTATCGGTGAAGTGCTTAAAGAAGCTAATCCTGATATTGAAATATGGGCGGTTGAACCTGAGGATGCGGCTATTCTTTCGGGCGGTCTTATTGGCACACATATTCAGATGGGTATCGGTGACGGACTTATCCCACCCATTCTTAACACATCCATTTACTCGGACATCTGCATTATTACTGATGACGAGGCTCTTAACACCGCCAAAGACCTTGCTTCAAAAGAGGGTATTCTTTGCGGTATTTCAAGTGGTACAAACGTTGCCGCCGCACTTAAGCTTGCTAAAAAATTAGGCAAAGGTAAAACCGTTGTTGCGGTTCTTCCCGACACGGCAGAAAGATATTTCTCCACTCCCCTTTTCGATGAATAACAACTATCCCGAAACGCGAAAACGTTTCGGGATTTTCCTTTTTATTTGGCTTCACTTATTTTAATATTAGCACCATCAATTTTCGTATTGGCGGTTACAATGTCCGTAATCTGCAAGGCGGCAGAGTCGTTGAGTTTGCCTTTTTCCACAATAATCTGCACCGAATCCTCGTTAATGACCGCAGCACAATTCCCCGAGATTTTTGCACTTATCAATGTTTCAAGGTCACTTTCGAGTTTGATTTGTTTGGATAAAGTTTCAATTGATGACGTTATGCTTTTTGCCTCCTCGCTACCCGACACCAAGTCGGAGGCCAAAGCGGTCTTAGGAAGACAAAGTTG
>JAZRFO010000034.1:0-8875 GCA_045643685.1 Acutalibacteraceae bacterium | reverse complement strand
CCAAGCCCTACGAAACAAGAGTTTATCTTTTTGATTAATTCAACACAACAAAAAAAGCAACCGACTTCAAAAGTCGGTTGCTTTTATTTATACTTTCGTTACTACTTGTTCCTCGGACTGAAGTTTCATTATATCAACTTTGCCATAGGGGGTTTTGGGTAACTCTTTAACAAATTGGTATTTATAAGGAACACTGTGATATGATAAGTTCTTTTTACATTGTTGTCTTATTTTATCGAGGGTAAATGTGTTTCCTTCAACCCCTTTTGCAAGGATAATAAATGCTTTGGGAACTTCCTTTTTATAAGGATGGGGCATTGAAACAACTGCACACTTATCAACCTCGGGTAATTCCTCAATTACTTTTTCAATTTGAGTGGGATAAACATTATAGCCCGAAGAAATAATCATTCGTTTAATTCTCAATTTATAATGAACGAAGCCTTCAGAATCTATTATCGCCATATCACCTGTATGAAGCCAGATTTTTCCGTCCTCGTGTTCTCGGAGTGCGAGTGCGGTTTCTTCATCATTCCCTCTATAACCCATCATAAGTGTGGGTCCCCAAACGCAAAGCTCACCCTCCGTACCATAAGGCAAAACCTTTGTTGTACCGGGTTCAACAATACACATTTCATTACCTGTAAGGGGTTTGCCGATGGTACCCGATTTGTAAGCATCGTTTACGGATAAACTGAGAGCCGCAAGACCCTCTGTCATACCGTAGCCCTCACAGATACGGACTTTGGAATTGTGTGAAGAAAGAAATGCATTAACTTTATCTTCAAGGGGTTTCGGTAAAGTGTCACCACCACTTACGGCATACTTAAGGAAAGAAAAATCAAGTTTTTCCGCACCCTCGGAGTTTACCATTGCCTCATAGAGTGTGGGAACACCGAATATCATTGTGGGTTTATATTTTTTCAGAAGTCCTCCGAATTTTTTGGCATCAAAGGACGGTACAAGCACAGAACAAGCGCCAAAACAAAAACAAACGTGAACGCACACACCAAGACCAAATCCGTGAAATATAGGCAGTACACCTAAAATTTTGTCACCGATTCCCACGTCACGGAGTGTAAGCACCGCCTGTATTCCCAACGCGTTGAAGTTTTTATCCGTCAACATTATATCCTTGGGAACACCCGTTGTACCGCCACTGTGAAGAATAATTGAAACTTTCTCATCATCTTGCACTCTGGGGTCGTAAGCTTTGATAATAGAGTGCGATTGTTTCACAAAATCCTTCCACAAAATGTAACGTTTATCATTCTTAGGATAATTCACCTTACGTTTATTGGTAATACTGTAAGCAGTTTTCATCACAAGGGGCATTGACTCTCCTGCGGATGCAACCAGTATTTTTTTGACATTTGTTTCGTCGATTATTTCTGAAATTTTACGGCAACACAAATCAATTGCCAGAACGTATTTGCAGTCAACTGAATTTAAATAATTTTTAATTTCACCTCGTGCAGATAAGGGATGCACCACATTTGACACGGCACCCAATCTGTTAAGGGCATATATACTTACAACGGCTTCGGGGGTATTGGGCATAATTATGGTAACAACATCACCTTTTCTTACACCCAAGTCAAAATACGCCGCTGATACTTTCTCAATCTGCTTTATAAACTGTTGATAAGTAGCTTTTGTACCGAAATATTCATAAGCAATCGCATCCGGATGGCTTTCGGCGACAATGTTCAACATACCGAACATTGACACATCCGGAATATCGAATCCATAAATACTGTCAGAATTAACATATTTAAAAAGAGGATTCTCATTAACAGAAACGTCGTTTAAAATGGCCATTTACCCTTATGCGGAGTAAGCTTACTCTGCACCCTTTCTCGAAATTTTTCGTTCTCCTCTGCAAGATCAACATCGCCCGTTATGTAATAAGGCTCGTGGAAGATTATTTCAAGTCTGCCGTTAAAAGGAATGTAACTGCCGTTAATTGTAAACGGTACAAGAGGTGCTTTGGTATCATAAGCCATTTTTACCGCACCAATTTTAAAGGGCAACAACTGAACTCCCTTGGGCTTTACAATTGTAGTTTCAGGGAAAAGAGCTACCGCCTGATCAGCCTCAAGATATTCCTCAGCAGACACAAGAGCGTTATGGTCCTTTCTTTGGCGGTGTACAGGAATAACACCGGCACTTGTAAACAACCAATTTGTAAATTTATATTTGAATATTTCGTATTTACCTAAAAAATGAACGCAACGCCAGGTTGAAATTGCAACAAGAATGGGGTCAAGCACAAACATATGATTACCCGCAAGTACAACCCTGCCTTTTTTAGGAACATTTTCTTTACCAATTATACGAGGACGAAATATACCCGTAAAAACAAAAGCCAATGGACGAAAAACTCTGTATATAAGAGGATATTTTGATTTATCTGCATTTTTATTTTTCTTACTCATTTCTTTGTCCCCCTCATTTTACCCTTATAATCCATAACTAATTTTACACCCACACCAACTATTGTCACAGCTGCAACACCTGCGATTATATATTTTATATTACCGCTCTGAGGCACTGAAGCCCTGTTGTAAACCTTTTCAACAAGTGAATCCAAATTATTGCTATCATAAGTTATACGGTTAACTAACCTTGAATATTCATCAACGTAATAATTATTTGAATTCATATCCGTTACACCTTTCAATCTCCGTTTTTAAAATCTCCCTACCCTTCTGAAGTCTTTTGCGGACTGCATCGGGCGATACACCAATAATCTTGGAAATCTCGTTGGAGTTATACCCCTCTATGTAATAAAGTGTCATTACAATTTTGAATTTAACCGGCAAAGCCATAATGGACTCAAACACCGCAGAGTCCTCATCCTCAATACCGATACTTCTCAATTCATCCAAGTCAACAGTTTTACGTCTTTTCTTAAGTAAAACCGCATTTTTACTTGTGTTAGTTGCGACTTTGATAAGCCAGGCTTTTTCATGCTCATCGCTTTCAAACTCGGGGGCTTTGGTAAGATACTTTAAGAAAGTATCCTGCAAGGCATCTTCCGCATCGTCACGATGGCAAAGAATACAGTAGCATATTCTGAATAACATTACGCCGTATTTTTCAACAAGCTCTTTGATATATTCATTTGAATACATTTTCCTGTTACCTGACACAAAATCACCTCACACTTCACAAATACATCCAATACTAATACAAATAACAACACGGGAATGTGAAATATTTTTTAAAAAATATTTCACTACAAATTATTGTCAGTATTACTTGTATTATACAAAAATCAAACAAGAAAGATAAAAAGCCGATGCATGGAATCGCACCGGCTTATTAAATTTAATTACACACCCTCAAAGTAGTCGGGATACTGTTGCATAACCTTTGTCTGAACAAGATTAAATACAAGCATACCCTCAGCACCTGTACAGTTATGGTTACCAGTAAGAAGATTACCACTTGTGTAGCTTATTGTTCTTTCAGGTGCAAGACCTATATGGTAAACCCTATAAAGATTATCGGGGCTTTTTTCATAGGTTTTATTAACAAGACCCTTTGCTTTGAACTGTAATACATAGTTAGTACCGCTATCAGGTACGGAGTAAATAGCAACGAGTGCCTTTTTATCCACGTTATATGTATCGGCAATAAGGTCAATAAACTCATTATTCGGGTCATCAGAAAGGTAGTTATCACCGTTTTTATTGGGAATTACTACACCTCCTGTGTTTGATGCTTTGCTAAGCGCCATTATTGCATCTTCAACGGAAACGATACCATCACCATTCATATCTGCAACGACTACGTCCGCAGGAACAATGCAACTTGCCATTTTAAGAATTTCTCTTGCATCCTGTGTGTCAACAGTGCCGCTACCGTCAACGTCACCCGGAATAACTTCACCTTCGGCAAAAGCAACTATTGAAAGAGAGCTTAATAAAAACACAAAGCAAAGTAAAAGCGATAAAATTTTTGACGTCTTTTTCATCAAATCACCTTTTATTACTGTTTAAAGAATTTAAGAAAGGCTCTGTAAGCCATATAAACATCCAATTTTGAAACAACCTCGTAAGGTGCGTGCATAGAAAGAACAGGAACGCCCAAATCCACAACGTCAACGTCCATATTTGCAATGTATTTTGCAACTGTTCCGCCGCCGCCCGCATCTACTTTACCAAGTTCGCCAATCTGCCATACAACACCATCTTCATCAAGAAGTCGTCTGATTTTACCCATATACTCGGCAGAAGCATCACTTGTGCCACCTTTACCGCGGGCACCTGTGTACTTTGTAATAACAACACCTCTGTTAAGGAAAGAGGTATTATTCTTTTCAAAAACAGAACTGAATGTGGGGTCGTAAGCAGAATTAACATCCGCAGAAAGACACTCACTCTTTGAAAGAACCTCGTAAACCTCAAGACCCTGTGTTTTACCAAGGTGAGCAATAAAATTCTTAAGGTAATCGGACTGAAGACCGGTGTTACCGTCGGAGCCTGTTTCTTCTTTATCTGTAAGTACTGTAATAGCGGTATACTGAGGGTTTTCTACATCAAAAGCCGCCATGGCCGCAGGATAAGCACAAACCCTGTCATCGTGACCGTAAGAACCAATAAGTCCACGGTCAAAGCCAATATCATCCGCCTTGAAAGCGGGAACAACTTCAAGTTCCGCACTAAGGAAGTCCGCCTCTTTGATACCGTATTTTTCATTAAGAAGTTTAAGAATATTAAGTTTTACAAGTTCACTACCCTCGTCACTCTTAAAGGGACGGCTACCTACAATAACATTAAGTTCTTCACCCTGAATGCCCTCGGAAAGAGTACGTTTGCCCTGTTCCGCACCAAGGTGAGGAAGAATATCGGAAATAACGAACTTGGGTTCGCCCTCTTTTTCACCTATTGTAACATTAACCTTTGAGCCATCACTTTTAATAATAACACCGTGAAGTGCAAGAGGAATAGCAACCCACTGATACTTTTTGATACCACCGTAGTAGTGGGTTTTGAAAAGTGCCAACTCGTCAGTTTCATAAAGAGGATTGGGTTTAAGGCCAAGACGAGGTGAGTCAATATGAACCGCCGCAATCTTAACACCCTCGCTAAGGCTCTTTTCACCAATAACAGCAAGGATAATTGATTTACTGCGGTTTACAAAATAAATCTTATCCCCCGATTTGTACTGTTTACCGGGTACAAATTCCTCGAATCCGAGTTTAATTGCATCGTTTTTTACTCTCTCGGTTGCTTCACGTTCGGTTTTTGCCTCATCAAGGAATTTTTTGTAGCCTTCGCAGAATTCGTCTGCCTTTGCTACTTCTTCAACAGAAACAAGTTCTGCCGCGTGTTTGGGTTTATAAAAAAGTTCATTTTTAAGTTCTTCAACTGTCGGCATTTTGCTCGACCTCCATTTTATAGATTTTACAATATAAATCTTTTACTTTCATAACCTTTTCGGCATACGCAGACGTATCCTCAAAGGGTATATTGTCAAGTTTTTTGGAATCCTTGGAATACTCGGGATTTTCAAGCCATTCATTTACCTGTCCCCGACCTGCGTGGTATGCGGCAAGGGCGGTTTTGGTGTCCCCGAATTCATCCAACAACATACTGAGGAAAAAGGCACCGTATTTAACCGAAATCTCAGGCTCAAAAAGAGCATCCTCAGTATAACTTTCGCCTGTTTTACTCTGAAGCCACTTGAATGTTTCGGGTGTAATCTGGGTAAGACCTTTGGCTCCTACGGACGAAACGGCATTTTTATCAAAACCGCTTTCGCACTCCACAAGGGCGTAAAGCAAGGACTTATCAACATCATATTCCTCAGCATAAGTTTCAATTAAATCCGAATATTCTTTAGGATAAACTGTTTGTAATATAAGGCTTACTGAGTTAACTATTATTATAACTGATACTATTGATAATATCAATAAACCTAACAATAGTTTAACATAATTACCGTTTGGTTTCTTCAAAAATCAAAAAGCTCCTTTTCGAGAACAGAAAGCTCCTCGCTCAAAACAAATGGGGCATAATTTTTTATAACATAATCCGCCCTTGAATTATAAAAATCATCGTCTTTTTGAGCATTAATACGGATCTCGGCATCTTTTTCACTTATGGAGTCCCTTTTCAAAATACGCGCTTTTCGTATTTCAACGGGTGCGGTAACCACAACCATCAAGTCACATTCGTCCGCAAAGCCCGACTCAATTATTGCTGCCGCATCCACAATAACAACATTGTGGGTTTCAAAGGCAACATCTGCCTCTCGGTGAATTGCCTTATTTATAGCCGGATGCATAATCGAATTGAGTTTACGTGTGTTTTCCTCAGATGAAAAAGCCGCCGCGGCAAGTTTCTTTCTGTTAAGTGTACCGTCGGGATTTAGAATTTCACCGAAGGCATTTTTTAATTGGGGTAATAGATTTTCGTCTGTTTCAAGAACTTTACGAGCAACAATATCCCCATCTATGATATATGCACCTTTTTCGGCAAGATATGCACTGACGGTAGATTTACCCGCACCTGTTTTGCCTGTAAGACCTACAAGTTTTTTCATACGTCTATCACCTTGAATCCCGCCGCACGTAAAAGCCTGTTAAGAACGGCAAGGTTATCGTCATTACTTTCATCGGGATATCTTACAAAGCAGATACTTGCACCTAATTTATCAAGTTCACGCAATGAATCGAATAAGGAGTGAGAAAGATTTTTATAATCGTTAGCACCATATTTAATATAGGGCACATTGAGATTTTCACCCTCGTTATCAAAAATCATAGCGTAAACATTCTCGCCCTGATAATCGTTGACGTACTGAGCAAAGTTATTGTAATCGCCCCTTACAAGAACTATTTCTGCAACGGGTGAATAGTGCTTGTATTTCATACCCGGTGAAGAAACTTTCTCGCCCTTTTTCAAGGGATTAAGCACCGCATCATCAACCTGCACTTCGCCTAAAACACTTTTGAGTTGTGACAAGGTAACGTTACCAGGTCTTAACAATTTAGGTGTAGGTGTTGCAAGGGTAATTACAGTTGACTCAACACCCTCGTCACATTCGCCACCGTCTATTATGTAAGGAATCCTGCCCTTAAGGTCATCAAAAACGTGTTCTGCCTTTGTGGGACTAGGTTTACCCGAAAGGTTAGCCGAGGGTGCCGCAAGGGGTACTCCCGCAGCCTTAATAAGGTTTCGGGCAATAGTATGTGACGGACATCTTACCGCAACGGTATCAAGCCCTGCAGTAACCGAAAGGGGTACTTTTTCGGACTTGGGTAAAATCATAGTCAAGGGACCGGGCCAGAAGGCATCTGCAAGTTTCTTTGCGTTTTCGGGAACTTCACTTACAAGGTCATATATCTCTGAAAACTCAGAAATATGAACTATAAGAGGGTTATCCTGTGGTCTGCCCTTAGCTTCAAATATTCTTATTACCGCTTCATCCGAGTAGGCATTACCTGCAAGACCGTATACGGTTTCCGTAGGCATACCCACTACCTGATTATTTTTCAGAAGATTTGCGGCATCTGTGTATTTTTCGATTCCGTCGGTGACGGATATTTTAACAAATTCGGTATTCAAAATTTTTCCTCTGATGATTTCAATTTTTCGGCAGTATCGGCAGTTATGAGTGCATCAATAATTTCGTCGATATCGCCATTCATTATTGTTTCTATTCTATAAAGCGTAAGCCCAATACGATGGTCGGACACACGCCCCTGAGGGAAGTTATATGTTCTTATTCTTTCGCTTCTGTCACCTGTTCCGACCTGAGAACGTCTTTCGTCGGCAATTTCCGCATTCTGTCTTTCGCGCTCTGCGTCAAGAAGTCTTGAACGAAGAATTTTCATTGCTCTTTCGCGGTTTTTATGCTGACTCCTTTCGTCCTGACATTCAACCACGGTACCTGTGGGAAGATGTGTGATTCTAATTGCAGACTCTGTTTTATTAACGTGCTGACCACCTGCACCGCTTGAACGGAAGGTATCAATCTGCAACTCTGTGGGGTCTATAGCAATATCAACTTCCTCTGCCTCGGGAAGAACCGCAACGGTAACTGTAGAGGTGTGTATTCTGCCGCCCGATTCAGTTTCAGGTACACGCTGAACACGATGCACACCGCTTTCAAATTTAAAGCGTGAGTAAGCACCGTCACCCTCTATCATAAAACTAATTTCCTTAACACCACCAAGGCCTGTTTCGTTAACGGACAAAACCTCGGGATGCCAACCGCGACTTTCGGAATACATAGAGTACATACGGAAAAGGGAGTTTGCGAAAAGAGCCGCCTCCTCACCACCTGCACCTGCACGGATTTCGATAATAACGTTTTTGTCGTCGTTGGGGTCCTTGGGTAAAAGAAGAACTTTCAGTTTATCGTTTAATTCAATTGCTTTCTCTTTACTTTCTTCGATTTCAAGCTCAAGCATTTCCTGCAACTCTTTATCGTCGCAATCATTAAGCATTTCTTTCGCCGCTTCGCCGTTTTCCACGGTAGCTTTATACTCCCTGAAGGTTTCAACAACAGGAGTTAAATTCTTAAGTTCACGCATAAGCTCTGCGTATTTAGTCTGGTCGGAGACCGTTTCGGGTAAACAAAGCAAATCATTCACCTTAACAAAACGAGCTTCAACCTGTTCGAGTTTATCAAGCATTGGTATTCTCCCTGATTATTTTTTTGATATTTTTCTCCGCCTTAACACGGGGAATAAGGAACTCACGTTCACATCCGCAACAACGCAAACGAAAATCCATACCTGAACGCAAAACATAGAACTGCTTTGTACCGCAAGGGTGTTGTTTTTTCATCTCTAAAATATCGCCTACACGAACATCCACGAAAAATCCCTCCGTAAATAAAATTATGAAATATTGTA
>JAZRFO010000033.1:0-13999 GCA_045643685.1 Acutalibacteraceae bacterium | reverse complement strand
GCTTTACAGTTACCCATTAAGAACCTTATTTCTATGAGCTTCGGTATCTTTAATCCCCAGATGGCAGAACAGCTTCTTGATATCCTTAATGACAAGAAACCCCTTGTAAGAGGCATTGTTGTTATGATTGTCAAAGCTATTCCCAAGGTAATTAAGGGTATTCCCGATTTGAAAAAAATCTAAATATAAAAGAAAAGGACTTCAGTCACCGACTGAAGTCCTTAATTTTATACAAATAATTTTTTAGCAAGTAAGGCTCGTAATTTTTTACTTTTGTTTGAATAAAGGAAGAAGAAAACAAGAGCTAAGCAACAAGCGTCGATAACTAAAAATACGTCAAAGGTTATCATATGCTCTGCTATGAAAAGACAAACGCACAAAACAGAAAGTGAAATTACAAGGTCTATGAAAATGTGGAGCATTTTTGACGTCCAATGTCGTTTGCGTTTCCTCATCCAGTAAATAAAAACGAGAACACATAGGGAAACGGTTAATATGAATGGTAGCGCAATACCGAGATACCATTTAGGACCCCCAAGATTCTGTGCGTGGAAAACGAATACGTAAAGCGCTATGGTTACCGTGTCAAATGCCCACATAATATATGGGTGCAGTTTTTTGGTGAAAAAGGGGAATACACCAACAACCCACACAAGAAAGCTTGAAGAAAGCACGTAAACGAACCATAAATTGTGGGGATTTACGAAAATATTAATAAGAAAACATACAATATTGGGTATGAGAAGAATGTACGTTACAATAAGAGCCACAAATCTTTGCTTGATGTTTTTGGGGATTACGGGAACCTGAGAAAAGGGCGTGGGCTCCTTGGTTTCAATCTTTTGTGTCGGGTTATACACAGGGGTATCACACAGGGCACATTTTTTGGCGGTGGAGTCAAGCTCAACGCCACAATTAACGCAATATGACATATAAACTCCTTTTGGGAAATATTATTCACGGTTACTCTGTATTTTTACGTGAACACCCATTTTTACGAGGGTTGTAAAAAATTCACGTTCTATATCGTTTTCTTTAAAACTGTTTGCCATAGTGAAAACAAGTTTATCATTAAAGGATACCACACCGCAACGAGCAGCGGTGCGCATTCCCGCACAGGGGACAAACAGGGCGTTTTCAACAAAGGGCATCATTTCTTCGGGTAAGGTTACCTCACCTAAGTTTGAAAGATAGACGGAGGTTGTCTGCTCGGCACCTACCATAGTTGCAACTGCAAGACACACGTTTTTTACCACAAGGGGCATAAATTTTAATACGGGATTTTTCTCAATACGCACATGCTTTGATATGGTTGCGTTGATTTTCTTTTCGTCACGGGCAAGTCGCAACTGATAAGCCACCTGATTGAGCAATTCATCAAAAGTGTATTCGCCGTAAGTGGGGTCAACCTTTACAATAAGACAGATTGAGAAATTTCGCATAGTTTCCGACGGGTAAATGTTACGTAAATTTATGGGTATCTGGACGGAAACTTCTTTTTGTTTGCGGTTTTCACGCAATTGTTTACGGCAATGTATGTCCAACATAATTGCGGCAAAAAACTCAGTAACCGTAACGCCCTTGGCTTTTGCAATGGCGTGTACTTCTTTAAAAGACATAATACCGCAGGTTATATTTACCATATGTTTCGGCAGTTTAACACCGTCGGGATGGTAAACGTGCTTGTCGGTAATATTGGCTTTTGCCTTGCTTGTGGCATATTTGTGGAAATCGTCAACTAATTCCTTTTGGGGTGCCATTTCCGAAAGATCTTTAACAAACTTACCGCAAGGGATGTTGTTACCCTTAAGTCGCAGGTATTCTGCCGCAAGGGTGCATACAAATCGTGAGTTGCCGTAACCGTCGGATACTGCGTGGAAAAGGTCAACGGCAATATGGTTGCCGTGGTAATAAACCCTGAAAAGAAAACGTTCGGATTCCTTGAAGTTCATTCGGTAACAGGGGTTTTTTACATCGGGTGAAACTGATGGGGATTTAATTGGGTTTTTCTCAAGATAATACCAGAATAATCCTTTTCTCAGACGAACGTTGAACCCGGGGAAACGAGGCATAATATTTTCTAAAGCCTGTTTTAAAATTACCGGGTCGATTTCTTCTTTAAGTTCAATTGAAAATCTGAAAAGATTGGACCAGTTTCGGGTGTTCTGACCGGGGAAAAGTATACCCGCATTATCCAACCTGAACCAGTCGGGTGATTGCTTGATTTTTTTGTCGCTCATATCAGAACACCTCCTTTAGTGCAAACTTATGTACATTATATAAGCATAACGATACTTTTGCAATGATTTTACGGAAAAATGAATTTAAAAAATATTTTCAAAGAATGTTTTTGTTGATATACCGTAAGGTCTGTTGAATCGCCCCAGCTCGAACAAATCATCACCCACCTTAAGGGTGTCGGGGCTTTCGCGACAGGTAAGTGTCACGGTGAAATTATTGGTTTTCAGTATATCCTGCAGTTTGTCGTTTCTTATGCCGTAGGGGTAAGCAACTATAACGGGTTGTGTGTCGGCTAAAGCTGAAAAGAATTTATTAAAGTGTTCAATATCCTCACAAATTAATTTTTCATAATCACTGTCGGATTCGCCATGAATTCGTCCCATACCTCGACGCAGACTCAGAGAATGCAGATTATATGAATGATACCCTATTTCAATAAGCGGTTCGTTATAAAGAAGCTTTATATCATCCTCGTTAAGGTATGCGTAACGGTCGTCGGTTTCACCATTCTTAGTATATAATTCAACGAGAGAACCTACGATATTAATATTTGCGGGGAAGTTGTACTCTTTAAGAAGTGGCAGAACTTTTGTAAGAAAAGACCGTTCACCGTCATCAAAGGTTATTACAATGGGGTTTTCGGGAAGTGCTTCTCCGAATTTAACGTATCTTGACAATTGAGCAAAAGAAACAGGGTGAATATTATTGTTTTTCATATACTCAAAATCATTACGCAAAATTTCAGGAGTTACGGCGTAATCCCCCAGAACTGCAGGGTCATTACAGATTTGATGATACATAATAACCCTGACTGTAACACCCGCATTTCCCGATGCGGTAATATTGGGAATGGTAATGTTAAAAAGGGAGCCCAAAAGTAATAAAACGCATAAAATTACAGAAGTTATTGTAATGTGTTTACCTGAAAATATCCTGAACATATTATCACCGGGATATTTTATGAAAAATTTTCGGGAAAATTGCAAACAAATGTTTGCTTTTTGCGAAAAGATGTGTTATTATATAAACAGAAAATTTGTTCGAAGGGTGATTTTATGGAACCTATTAACGAAACTCAAAAAAGAATTTATGAATTTCTTGTAGAGAGGTCCCAGGATGGCGTACCCCCCTCAGTAAGGGAAATCGGTGCCGCCGTAGGTCTTAAATCTACTTCCTCAGTTCAGGCTAACCTTGATTCTCTTGAAAAAGCCGGTTATATAATGCGTGACCCCTTGCTTAAAAGGTCTATCCGCATTTTAGGTCAGGCAGAAAATATTACTCACGTACCCTTGCTCGGTACTGTTACTGCGGGTATGCCCATTCTTGCCGTTGAGCAGATTGAAGGATATATCCCTTATACAGGTAGGGTTTCTCGTGACAAACCCTTGTTTGCCCTTAAGGTCCGCGGTGAGAGTATGCTTTGGGCGGGTATTCTTAACGGCGATATTGTTATTGCCGAAAAAACACCTTACGCCGCTAATGGCCAAATTGTTGTTGCGATGCTTGAGCACGAAGCAACCGTAAAACGTTTTTACAAAGAAAACGGACACTTCAGACTTCAACCCGAAAACGACGAGTTTGAGCCTATTATTACAAACGAGGTTGTAATCCTCGGTAAGGTTGTAGCGTTAATAAGATATTATTAATTAAAAACCAAAAGCCTCTGCAACTGCAGAGGCTTTTTATGTTTTTGGTATAGTGGTTTTCTTATGTACCAATTATAGCATATATTTATTAATAAAACAAGACTTGCATATAGCTTAACATTGTAGTAAAATTCAATTTACTACGACTAAAGTGGGTGGTTGTGCTCACAAAAGGAGGAAGTTGCTTGTTCGCAAAGGATATGCCTCTCGAAGAACACAAGTTTTTTGAAGTGCGTGATTTTTTGGATAATGAAATAATCCGTCTTGGTGAACTTATCAAGGAATATCGTGCAAGTATCAAAGAACAGGGTGAGGATTTTAACCGTGATAATCCTAACGGTGGTATGTATTCCAAAATGGAACTTACCGAGATACATTACGATATGGAAAAAAAGATGATTTATGCGGAAGAAGCCGCATACGACATCGACTTTTTCAAAAAATTGCGTAATGCCCCTTATTTTGCAAAGGTTGTATTCAAACCTGTGTTAACAGGTAAGGAAAAAACAGTATATATCGGACTTCGTACATTACAGGACCCGAACACCTTTGAGATGTTTGTGTGTGACTGGCGTGCACCCATATCCGCCCTTTTTTATGATGATTTTGAGGGCAGAGCCTTTTTTGATGCACCGCGAGGCAGAATTGACTGCGACTTGCTCTTAAAACGTCAGTTTAAATTCGGTGACGGCAAACTTCTTTATTACGTTGACAGCGATATTAAAATTGACGACGATATTCTTTGTGACGTGTTGTCATCATCATCGGGTGAGCATCTTAAGGTTATTGTAAACAGTATTCAACGTGAGCAGAATAAGGTTATACGTTACTCGGACGGTGAGAACCTTTTAGTTACAGGTCCTGCGGGTAGCGGTAAAACCTCCGTAGGCTTCCATAGACTTGCGTACCTTCTTTACAGAAACCGTACTGAGCTTTCCTCCGCTGAAATTATAATGTTTTCAAACAACGATATTTTCTCAAGCTACGTTGCAGATATTATCCCCGAGCTTGGTGAAATGCCCATTAACTACGCATCTTTTTACTCTGTTTTTGCAGCGGAAATCCCCACTGTAAGTACGGGTGACTACTATTCACTTGCGGATACGGTTATTAATGGTGATAAAACACGACTTGAAAGTGCAAGGATTAAAATGAGCGAGGAATTTATGGATTTCCTCGAGTGTTCAGCGGATACTGTTGAACCCGAATTTAAGGATGTAAAAATCTATGACCGCGTTATTTATTCAAAAGAGCAACTTCTTGAAAGATACCGATTTGACAGCGAAAACTCCCAAAAATCAAGAGGTGAGCGACTTGCCGCCTACGTTCAGGGTGTAATCGACGAGTACTTTATAAATAACCGTGATGAGTTATATGCAATTATTGACGAGGAAACCTCCATTGATGAAGATACTGCTAGATTGCTAAAAAAGAATCGTCGTGAGGTAAAGGCAACTGCCGTTGAAATGATTAAAAACGCAACGGTTACAGACCCTGTAAACGTGTACAACAGGCTTCTTTCGGAGTACGCAAAGGAAAAGGGAAGACCCGAACTTCTTGATTCCCTTATGTCACTTAAAAAAGGCTTTGTGGAGTTTGAGGATGCTCTCGGTATTGTGTATCTAAAAACAGTCATGGGCACCTGTGCGGTGCTCCCCGGGGTTAAGCATATTCTTATTGACGAGGCACAGGATTTATCCGTGATTCAGCACCGTATAATTCAAAGAATGTTCCCCAGAGCAAAGGTAACACTTCTTGCAGATACAAATCAGGCAATTATACCGGACCTTAATACCTGTGACGCGGAAAAACTTGCTGCTATTTATGGGGCAAAATCCTTGAATCTTAATAAAAGCTACCGTTCTACAAAGCAGATTAACTCTTTTGCTCTTGAACTTTTACCCGAAAATTCACGTTACGAGATTTTTGAACGTGATGGCGAAGAAGTGAATATGGTAAAGGGTTCAGCGGATGAACTTTCAACTCTTGCGACTACTGTTGCCGAAAACAGTAAAACACTTGCCATTATTACAAGAACTTCCGACGATGCACGTGAAGTCTATAAAATGTTAAAAAATAAAATGCCTTCAATAAGACTTTGCGATAATAAATCCTGTGAAATGGGCAATGCCCCCGTGGTAATGCCCCTTGCACTTACAAAGGGTCTTGAATTTGACAGCGTAATTATTGCAGATAAAGAGGGCGCATTCACAAAGTCAGGTAACGAAAGATATCTTTATCTTGCTTCAACCCGAGCTCTTCATAAACTTAATATTTTTTCATATTAAAAAAATCACCCGAGATTATAGAAAATCTCCGGTGATTTTTATTTTGCTATTTCTTCGTTAATTGTTTTTCTTAAGTTAAGAAGCCAACTTTGTTCGTGGGGATAGGTCTGGAATGTAAGAGGAATGTCTAAATCTTTTTCAATAAGTTTTAAAACATATTCTCTTGAAGTAAGGCTTTCAAGAAGTCTTAAAGCTCTTAAATCCTGAAAAGCATCTGAAAAAACTATATGTCTTAAGGTGTTAAGAGGTATGCCACCCTTGCCCGGGTATACTACAAAGGAGTCACCTGAGGGGAAACCACCACCTGCATCCGTCACCTTGTAAGGGTCAATGGGATGTTTTGAATACTGCGAATACCAGAAATTATGACCCCATTGCAAAAAGCCCTTGGTATCATATTTGTAAAGAAGCACACCGAGAACTCTGTTTCTTGCAGAGGGTTGTGCAAACATTCTGTTTGGAAGGTATTTTTTAGTTTGACTGCAACAGTAATATGTCCAGAAGTCCTTGACCTCAGGTTTAAAAATATCTGCCTCATCTTCTGCACATACGGGGGTTTTGATAAGTCCGTTTCTGTAGTAGCGGATATCCGAAAGAGCATCAAGTGAATTGAAATCACTGAAATATTTTTTAAGAATATCGGCAGCTTTCTTGTATTGCTCAATCTGATTTTCGTTAGGCTCGTCGGAAACGTGAACCCAACAACGCTCTTTTATGCCGAGGGTTTCGGTTTCTTCGCGGAAAGCTTCTGAGAATTGTGCAAGGAATTGGGTGTATTCTTCACCACTTGCCTCAGTTTCCCAACCGAAAATGCGTTTAATTTCACCTTCAACATCTGCAACAATTTTCGGCGCGTGTTCTGCACCCCATTGAGTAAAGAAATGGGAAATTTCGAAGGCAACAATGCCGTTTTTAAGGCAGATATCAACGTATTTTCTGAAATTTGTGAAATCAAAGGAGTAATTATTTCCCTCTTTTTTTACGCCAACAAGCTGGAATGTGGGGCGTTCACCACCAACCTCTGTATCAAGAGGGGGTGTGAAAACAGGGGTCAAAAGCATATTAACTCCGTGTTCTCTTGCATTTTTTATGTAACGCTCAACAATTACCCAATATTCATCCGAGAAAGGTTCAACATCGTAATATGTGCAAAGGCAGTCGTTGTGGAACCAGTTGGTGAAAAGTATTTCCTGTTCGGGTAATTCGGCATTAATAATATTAAGCTCGAATTCTTTTTCGACCGTCACGTCACCTGCGGTAAGAGTGATGGCGATTTTTTGATTACCCGTAATTTCTTTTGTGGGTTTATATTCAAACCAGAGGGAAGTCCATTCGCCATTTGCAAGTGAAACTGCACCGTCAACGGGCATAAGTAAATCGGGGAATTCTTTTATTTCGGCAGAATAGTGAAAATTGTCAGAGTCCTCGTACTGAGTTGTACCTGCAGGGATATTTTTTACCTCGTAAATTGCAATATCATCTGCTATTGGTGAGGCAATTTTAACAGAAACCTCAGTCTGGTTTTCATTTTCGCTTAAAACTGCTAACTGAAATGAGAAGTTTTCATTTTTGAGTGATGAAAAAGACGTAAACTCAGTTACGTTAGGTTCTTTGTCTTTAAAAACTTTACAAAGAGAAGAAAGTAAAATTGTTTTCATGGATTAACCCTCTTTTTTGTTGATACCTTTTTTGAGTAATACAAATAAGGGAATGAATACGAGTGCGGCAACAACTGCACTGTAAAGGAACATTTTAGCATCGGGTACAATTGTTTCAACACCGTATTCGTTAATGTATGTTGCACCAACGCTTCTGCAAGCGAGGTCGCCGATAGCGGGACCTACTACCATGGGAATAAGCACGAAGAAAATCATTCGGATTCCCTGGAAACGACCTGCCTTGCCTTCGGGTATGAAGTCACGTGTTGCAGCATTCAACTGAATGGTAAGAACAAGGTAACCTATGAAGGTGGGAGCAACACCGATTAAGATTGTAAACATACTTGTGGATGTTGAGAGGATAATCAAACCTATGATAAGACAGGCAACACCGGGAATGAGGCCGAGAGCCTTGCTCTTGCTTGAAAGCTTCATCAAGATGATAACACCTGCAAGAAGCACGGCAACAGCACCCACACCAACACCTATAAGAGCAGGTGAAAGGGGTGCAAGTAAAGCCGCATTTTCAGGTTTTACAAGAACTACGTACTGAAGATATACAAACAAATAGGGGAAGAATACCTGGAAAGCACAGTTGAAAAGGCAAACACAAGCAAGAGTGAGATAAAGCTTTGAATTATCTTTAATTACACTGGGTCTGAAGCCGTAGAAAAGGTCTGACCAATAACTTGCTTTCTTTGTTGCTGTGGGTCTTATTTCAGGCTCTTTAAGGGTGAAGAAACCGATAACACCGCAAATAGCAACTACAAGACCGAGAATACCAAAGAAAAGCTTGTATGAAACTGCGCCGCTTTGTGCAAATGAACCGACACCCATAACTGCACCCATTGCAGCAAAGCCGATAATAGTAAAGGCTGTTTCAACTGCAGGACGAGTTTTGGATGTAGTAACGTCTGTAGTCCAGGCATTAAATGCCGAGTCGTTACTTGTTGAACCCATAAAGGTCATTATCATATCCATAATAATAACTGCCCATACGGTGAAGGTAAGGATTTTTACAGCGTCTGAAAGACCGAATAATGTGGCAATGTTATCTCGTGTAATGAAGCCGAATAAAGCAGTAACAATACCCCATACAACGTAACCTATGGAAATGAAAAGCTTGCGGTTTTTCATTCTGTCGCTGAAGGTACCGGATATAAATGTTGTAACAACTGCAGTTATTGCAGAAAGAGCTACCATTCGACTGATAGCAGTAGTGGGGGCCATAGTACCTGCCAGAGCCTCTGCCGAAGCACCTGCGTAAACGGAGTTGTAAAGGAATGTATTAAAATACATATTTTCAAGGTTCCAGGCAACCTGACCGATAAAACCGAAAGTAAGAAGGTTAAACCAGATAAGACCCGAAAGCTTATTTTCTTTTTTGAGTTTTCCCATAAATGCACTTCCTTAAATAAAATATATACCAATTATAAGGCTAAACTACACAAGTGTCAACTCAATGAATAAAATATCAAAAAATATCAATAATTTATAAGAAAAGCCTTTTCTATAATATTTACAAAAAAATTTTTATGTGATATTATATTATGGTATGTAAACTTAGAAAGGAGGAATTGCAATGGAACACGCTTTGGTGCATTTTGCGGCGGATAAAGCACTCAGCCGTATACTCAAATATATCGACAAAGCACCCGAAAAAAATCTTTTGAAGATTCTTAATGTTGCGGAAAAATCATTCAAGTTTTTCCCACAGAAGAATTTTGTCAAAATGAAAGAAGCAGTTTCCGATAAAGACAATGTCTATATGAAGATGTTCAAAAACATTTTAACCGACGTTGACCGCGATTTAACTAAATCCCTCCTTCTTTCAATGGGTGTTCACGCAGGGTACTATGGAACAAAAACTGTCCGCGCTAAGCGAGATAAATACAATTGCAACATCCCCTTTACAATTCTCTTTGACCCCACAAGTGCCTGTAACCTTAAATGCAAGGGCTGTTGGGCGGCGGAGTACGGTCACAGTATGCAACTTTCACTTGATGAAATGCGCAGTATTGTAACACAGGGTCGTGAGTTAGGTACTCATTTTTATATGCTTACAGGTGGCGAACCACTTATCCGTAAGGATGATATTATTACCCTTGCTTCCGAAAACCCCGAGTGCACGTTTCTTATTTACACAAATGCCACACTTATTGACAAAAAATTGTGTGACGATATTAAAAAATGCGGTAACATCACCTTAGCTTTATCAATTGAAGGCGACGAGGACAGTAACGATTTCCGTCGAGGTGACGGTGCGTATAAAACAACTATTGAAGCAATGGAGCTTCTTAAAAAAGAAAAATTGCTTTTCGGTATTTCTGTCTGCTACACCTCTAAAAATATCAATCAGGTTACATCCGACGAGTTTTTGGATAAAATGGTTGATTTGGGTGTTAAGTACGCCTTTTACTTCAACTATATGCCTGTGGGTAAGGATGCGGATAAATCCCTTATCCCAACACCCTCACAGCGTAAATATATGTACTTCTGGATGAAAAAGGTCCGTAACGCCAAAACAGGTAAACCTCTTTTTGTTATGGATTTCCAGGATGACGGTGAATACGTCGGCGGTTGTATCGCAGGTGGCAGAAACTATTTCCACATAAACTCAAATGGCGATATTGAGCCCTGTGTGTTTATTCATTATTCGGATTCAAATATAAGAACTCATACTCTTTTTGAGGCTCTTAATAATCCTTTGTTTATGGCTTACAGAAAGGGACAACCCTTTAACGATAATCACCTTATGCCCTGTCCCATGCTTGAAAACCCCGATATATTAAGGGGGATTATCAAAAAAACAGGGGCAAAAAGCACGGACTTTGTTTCCAAAGAAACAGTTGACGAGCTTTGCTCTAAATGTGATGATTTCAGTAAAGCCTGGGCTCCTGTTGCAAAAGAGATATGGGATAATAACCCTCACCCCGTAACTCATACCCAGTATTATCGCGATACTCCCGAGGGAAGAAAAGAAAATTAAAAATTATCAAACTGCCGAGAGCTTTTTTCTCGGCAGTTTTTTGTGTCAAATTTACATAAATGTACCTGGTGTTTCGGCTCTTTGTCTATTTACAAAAACTTTGATGTTATGGTATACTATAATATGTATAAGTATCTTCGAGAGGTGTAACCTGATGGAACGAAAAAGTGGTGTTTTAATGCACGTATCTTCCCTATGGGGCGAGTATTCATGCGGCTCATTTGGGATAGGTGCAAGGGAGTTTGTGGATTTTCTGAAATCTGCAGGTTTCTCCTATTGGCAGGTATTACCTTTCGGACTTGTGGATGAGTGTAACTCACCCTATAAATCCTACTCAACCTTTGGTGGCAACCCATATTTCATTGATTTAAAAAAGCTTTTTGATGAGGGACTTATTACCTGTGACGAGGTAAACAATGCCCGTCAGAATACTCCCTATTCCTGTGAGTTTGACAGGTTAAGTAAAGATAGAGTAAATCTTCTTATTTCGGCATCTACAAGAGCGGATGAAAAACTCAAGGCAAAAGTAAATGAATTTATAGAAAAAGATACATATCTTAAAGATTTCTGCCGTTTTATGGCACTTAAGGAAGCTAACAATGACCGTGAGTGGACAGAGTGGACTGTAACTGAATTTTCAGCAAAAGTTGAATTTGGTTGGCGGTTTATTCAGTACGAATTTTTCACCCAATGGGCAGAAGTGAAAAAATATGCCAACGATAATGGTGTTAAGATTATCGGCGATATTCCCATTTACGTTTCCTTTGATTCATCCGACGTTTATTTCAATAAAAAGCTTTTTATGATGGATGACAACAACCGACTTACGGATGTAGCGGGTGTACCACCCGATTACTTCGCCGAAGACGGTCAGCTCTGGGGCAATCCTCTTTATAAATGGGATGAAATGGAAAAGGACGGCTACAAATGGTGGCAGGATAGAATGGCCTTTGCTCTTAATCTGTTTGATGGTGTGCGTATTGACCATTTCAGAGCCTTTGAAAGCTTCTGGGCAGTTAATGGCGGAGCCAAAACTGCGAAAGAGGGCAGATGGGTCAAGGGTCCCGCTATGAAGCTCATAAATGCTTTAAAGAAAGTTTCGGGTGATAAGCTCATTATTGCCGAGGATTTAGGTGACATAACCAAAGAGGTTATTGAACTTGTGGAAGAAAGCGGTTTTCCGGGCATGAGAGTCTTCCAGTTCGGTTTCCTCGGTGGTGAAACACCCCACAAACCACACAATTACATAAATAACAGCATTGCTTATTCGGGCACCCACGATAATAATACGCTTCTGGGCTATTTGTGGGAAACTCCCACGGATATAAAACGTGACGTTATGAAGTATTGCGTGTGCGACCCCGAAGCCTGGAACGAAAAGGGTTGCGAGGCAATTATCCGCACAATTATGGCAAGTAACGCGGGTCTTGCGATTTTCCCCATTCAGGATTTATTGGGTTATGGTAACGATACCCGCCTTAATGTTCCCGGCAGGGCAGAGGGTAACTGGCTTTTCAGAATTACAAAGGGTCAGGTTGACGGTATAGACACTTTAAAATACAAAGAATTAAACAGACTTTACGGAAGGTAAAATTATGGCAGATTTAAAAGATATAACATTGTTTTTACTCGATATGGACGGAACGGTTAATTTAGGATATGACCCCATTGACGGTGCAAAGGAATTTCTTGAAACATTAAAAGAACAGGGAAAAAACTTCATTTTCCTTACAAACAACTCATCCAAAAGTGCAAGCGACTACGTTGAAAAAATGCGTTCCTTGGGCTTCCCCTGTGAAAGTGAAAATGTTTTCACATCGGGTATGGCGGCAGGAATGTTTCTGCAGGAAAATAAAAAGGGTAGTAAAGTGTTCGTTTGCGGTACACAGTCTTTGAAAAACGAGCTAAAAAACTACGGTGTTGATATGACCGAAACAGGCGAGGGTGCCGATACGGTGCTTTTAGGCTATGATACAGAACTGGACTATAAAAAAATCCGTATCGTGTGCGATTTGCTTGATGCAGGTGCCGACTATTATGCAACCAATATTGATATGGTTTGCCCCATAGAGGGTGGCAGATATCTTCCCGATTGCGGAAGCTTTGCAGATATGTTTGAACAAGCGGTTAAAAGAAGACCTCGCTTTTTAGGTAAACCCGACAGAACAATGATTGATATTATTGCAAAAGCCGAGGGTGTGCCTTACGAAAACATTGCAATGGTTGGTGACAGAATTTATACCGACGTTAAAACAGGTATAAATGCAGGTGTTACGTCAATCCTTGTGCTTTCAGGTGAAACCACTATGGAGGACTATAAAAATTCCGATGTTAAACCCGATTATATCCTTGATTCCGTAAAGGATATTTACACAGCCATAAAAGGAGGAAATTATGAAGAATAAAATTATCTCCATTATTACCGTTACGGTAATGCTTATTACTTTGATGTCCGCATCAATGTCCGCGTCAGCTATTGTGGATACTACCATTACTTACGGTGATGTTGACGGAAATGATGTTATTGATACCATTGATGCCAGAGCCGTGCTTATGGCGGCGGCAGGTCTTAAGGAAATTACAGACCCCGATGCTTTTGAACGTGCCGATGTTAATAACGACGGTTTTATTACAGTTTTCGATGCCCGTCAGGTGCTTCGTGGCGTATCGGGTCTTGTGTCATTACAGCCCACAGGAGCTTTCTATGGCTTTAAAGGCACTACCGATGGTATTATAATTGAATCTCCCGAAGCGGCAATGGCGGTATTCAATGCCTGTCTTAACAGAGTTAAAACAGATTTTCCCGGTTTTACCCGTAGCGAAACATCCGATATAAGCAACTTCACTATTAAGAATGTTAGCCTTGTGGGTATAGAGTTCGGTAACTCTGCTGAAAGTGTTGCTCAGATGATAAGGGATATGATTGTATCCGAGTCTGAGCCCGAAGCAGCACAGATTATAGTTAAAGGCGACAACTCTTATAACGCAATGTCAGTTGAAAGTGAGGACTATGTTTCAAAACTTACTGCCGACGATGTTTGCGGTATTGAAGTTACAAGCGATGCCGAAGGCTATTTTACAATAAAGGTTGCCCTTCCCGACGGTGAATTTGACAACCTCAGTCAGACCGCATACGCAAAGGCATTTAATACTGACCTTATCAATGAAAAGGCTGAT
>JAZRFO010000032.1:0-2953 GCA_045643685.1 Acutalibacteraceae bacterium | reverse complement strand
GAAATGACCGACGGTATCCGCGAAGGTACAGTTGACTTTGTACTCAAAGCACGTATCAGAAAGGAAGAACCTGTTGAGAGAAAACAGACTGTAAAAATCACTTCAACATCAGGTTCTGATGATGGTACAGTTAAAAAAGAGCCCAAAAAGGCAGATAAAAAACCCGGCAGAAATGACCCCTGTCCCTGTGGTAGCGGCAAGAAATACAAAAAATGCTGCGGTATGAATTCATAAAAGAAATCCGTAAGGCAATCGCCTTACGGATTTTATGTTTTTTTATTTACTTCTTCTCTTTACAAACAAAATAACTACCAATATCATCACAACAACTATTCCTGCATAAAATGCCACGGTCGTTATTTTATCCAGTTTGCTTTCAACTTCCTGTTCGTTAACAACAATTGAATCAAAGGCTTCATCAATACCATTCAATTCTTCCTGGCTATCAACAGTATAAGTGAAAGTTATCGTATTATCCACACATGAAAAGCCGTAAAGCTTCTGATAATTCACGGTTGTTTTACCCTTAGCAGTATACTTGGTTTCAAGTGTTATAACAAGGGCATACTGACCATTAGGATGCTTGATTTTTTCTGCGGAAATAAATTTTATTGAGCCATCAATACCAACTTCCTCAAACAACGCCTTGCTTTCGGCTTCCATTGTTTTGATATATTCTTCAATATCCTTGTCATTCATATTCGCAACGGAGAATTGTTCCTCTTTGTTATCCTTAAAAGTTACGGAAAACTCAGAATTATCATCTGCGCGGAATTTATTATCTCCTGTCTGACGGAATTTTTCAGGTAAATCAATTGTATAACGGGAATCTGCATCATAAAGACCCGCACTCACAAAAACAACAG
Organism: Acutalibacteraceae bacterium; assembly: GCA_045643685.1. Classification (GTDB taxonomy): domain Bacteria; phylum Bacillota; class Clostridia; order Oscillospirales; family Acutalibacteraceae; genus DTU089. Next base: position 2,087 of record JAZRFO010000032.1, on the reverse strand, counting down.
TCTGAAAAATTATTAACAGACTTAAAAATAAAATTAATAATCTTTTCATAATATCACTTCAAAAAACTGCACCTAAGACGGATGCTTGGTGCAGTTCGGTTTTATTTTATCTGCCTTCGTCTTCGTCGTCACCGTCAGTTTCAGGCTCCGGGAAGATTTCAACCTTGATTTTTTCAATTCGTCTGTCCTCAACGCTGAGAACAGTGAATTTTACATTCTGGAAGATAACTTCGTTCATTTCCCCATCCTTAGGAATGCACTGAAGTTCGTCTATTACATATCCCGCAAGGGTTTCGTAATCACCCTCGGGAAGTTCCTTACCGATGAGTTCTTCGATTTCTTCAAAGTCAATAGTACCATCAACGGTAAAGGTATTGTCGTCGATTTTTGAGATTTCCTCATCCTCGTGGTCATATTCATCCTGAATATTACCCATAACCGCTTCAACGATGTCTTCGATTGTAACGATACCTGCGGTTCCGCCGTATTCGTCAACAACCACAGCCATCTGCAAACGTCTTGCTCTCATTTCTTTGAAAAGCTCACCGCAAGATTTAGATTCGGGAATAAAGTAAGGTTCGCGCATAATTTCGCGTAAAAGTTTTTTTGCGGGCATCTGCTTACCGATATATTTAAGAAGGTCCTTAACATAAACTATACCCACGATATTATCTATATCTTCCTCATATAAAGGAATTCTTGATCTGCCGTTTTCGATAGCGAGTTTAATAAAATCATCAACAGTGATATCATTTACGTCCGCTGCTACTACGTCTGTACGGTGGGTCATAACGTCGCCAGCGTCAATATCGTCAAACTCAAAGATATTGTTGATCATTTCCTTCTGGTCGTCTTCAATAACGCCCTTTTCGCCACCCACGTCAACCATCATACGGATTTCTTCTTCCGTAACGCTTTCCTCGTTGGCATTGGGGTCGAAACCACAAATCTTAACAATAAGGTTTGTAGAGAAAGATAAAAATCTAACAAAAGGTCCTGTTACCTTTGATATGAAAAGCAAGGGCTTTGCCACCATAAAAGCTACTTTTTCGGGTATCTGCATACCGATACGCTTCGGTACAAGCTCACCTAAAACAAGCGAGAAGTAGGACATCACAAGAGTGATAAGTACAACTGCAACGGGTGAAACTACGTCCACTGGTAACGAGGGAATTGCCTTGGTAACAGCAGAGGTCAACATTTCTGCAAAAGATGTTGCCGCAGATGCCGAAGTCAGAAATCCTGCAAGAGTAATGCCTATCTGTATAGTGGATAAAAAGCGGGTGGGATTTTTAGTGAGTTTTAAAACAAGACGGGCTTTTTTGTTGCCCTCCTCCGCCATTTTTTCCATCTTGGCATCATTGAGTGAAATTACCGCAATTTCCGCCATTGCGAAATATGCATTTACAAGTATAAGAACAAGAAGTAAAACGATTTTAAAAACAACGCTTAAAACACCTGTGTCTGCATCGTTCTCGAGTAAAGTTTGTGCTTGGGCCAAAATAAAATTAGGTCCGGGGTCATCCATGGTTGGATTTGCTCCTTTCGAAATCAAGAAAATATACTATGGGATATTACACCATAACATTATAGATTATACATAAAATGCGTATGTTTTGTCAATAGATTGCCAACTATATGAACACAAGTCCTGGGATAAATTTCAATCATATAGCAAAATACACTTAAAATTGGCTGAATAACCATAATTTCATCATAAATTTGTGAAAATTTTATCTTTTAACAGTTTACAAGCGTAAAAAATAGTGCTAATATAATTGGTGGTGTTTTTACAATACTTATAATCAATTTACTATATTATTCACAGGAGGAAAAACTATGGCTAGAAAAATGAAAACCATGGACGGTAACAACGCTGCCGCATATGTATCATATGCGTTCACAGAAGTTGCCGGTATCTACCCCATTACACCTTCCAGCCCCATGGCTGACTATGTTGACCAGTGGTCCGCACAGGGTGTAAAGAACATCTTCGGCACAACCGTAAAGGTTTCCGAAATGCAGTCTGAGGCAGGTGCCGCAGGTACTGTTCACGGTTCACTCGCAGCCGGTGCACTCACAACAAC
>JAZRFO010000031.1:0-5014 GCA_045643685.1 Acutalibacteraceae bacterium | reverse complement strand
AGCATAACCGAAGGGCGGAACCTTAGCCATAAACAATGTATCAAGATGATTGTCGTTTGAACGTGATGAACGGATATTCTGGAAAAGAACCTCGTTGCCGTCACAATCTGTAACCGCTTTTGAGGGGTGATATGTTCTTACGGGAAGTTCAACCTCATAAGAATGGGGGTTGAAAACAACAACGGGTCTGGGGAATCCGCTATCTGCACCTGAATAATGACGTTCTTCGAATACAGGGTCGCTTACGCCCTCAATCCAGGTATCAATTTTACGGGAAATTCTGAGAACTGCGTTATTGTAGCTTTCGTTTGCTATATTCATAGCATAACCCTCGGATTCCTTAACATCCTCGTAGGCTTCCATAATGGAGCAACCGCACATAATATCGTGGAACTGATTGAAGCAGACCTTCTGCCATGCTTTTTCAAATTCCTTTGTAGAGGGTTTTGCCTCTGTAACAATTGATGCAAGGGTATCCCATTTCTCAGCGGCAGCAAGAACGTTTTCTGCCTTTCTGTTAAGGGCTTTCACAAGAGATGTTGCACTGTAGCAACCACTTGCGTGATGTTGGAACTCATCGTTCCAGGAGGGCAAATCAAGGAATTCGTTAAGTATATCTTCGAAGTATCCGTCAGGAGAAGAAAATTCAAGGTCATTGTAGCCTTCTCTTTCAAGATTTTCTCTAAGATACTCAATATCGCCCTTTGTGGGGCCGCCGCCGTGGTTACCCACGCCGTAGAAGAGCATTAAGCCGTAGCCTTCTTTTTCTGCACGTTCATTAGTATCGTCAATTCTTCTGCTAAGAGCCTCAATACCGTTAGTGCCGTAGCCTTCGGGAAGATGATATGTTAAAACACGGCTTCCGTCCGCACTATCCCACCAGAAAAGGTTCTCGGGGATTTCATCATTCTCGTGCTTGCCGGGTCTCTGGAATACATAGAAATCCATACCGCCCTTACGGAGAAGCTGGGGTAACATTGCATTGTGACCGAAGGAGTCAACATTGTAGCCTGTTTTGCAGGTGATGCCGAATTTTTCGTTATAATAAAGCTGACTGTAAAGAGCCTGACGTGCAAAGCTTTCACCTGAGGGCATATTGCAGTCGGGTTGTACCCACCAACCGCTTACGGGCACCCATCTGCCCTTTTTAACCATTGTGCGGATTTCTTCAAACATCCCCGGGTCAATTTCCTCAACCCATTTATAGTATGCCGCAGATGAACAGGTAAAAACAAAATCGTTATATTCTTTCAATCTGTCAAGAGCGCTTCTGAAAGTCTGTAAAACTTCTGCGCAACCCTCCTGCCATTTCCATAACCAGATGGGGTCAAGGTGGGCGTTACCTATAAGTTTAATTGTTTTGTCCATTAGTTTTTACCCTCCTCGATAAATCTGAAATATCTGCCTAACCAATAAGCAAATGTGTAGGGATAGCAACTTTCAACACAGAAAACACCGCCGCTGTCTTCGTTTTTGTACTCAAGGGGGTTTCTGTCATATTTTGCAATAAATCTTTCGTCATTGGGAAGAAGTGCGGATGTTTCTTCGTAATCACCCTTGAATAATTTCTTGGGATAGTCGCGACGCATATCAAGTGAAACGTTGGATGCAAGACGAGAAACGCCGAAACGATAAAACCATGTTTTAATACGCTCTGCATCGGGTTTTGCATTGTCGGGATCGCTTAAGAAGTAGGGGAAATCGTAACCGGGATTGAACTCGGGAGCCAATGAGCCTCGCCATGTTCTGAAAGCTGTTCTGAATTTTTCTTTGAGTTCTTCATCGGGTTCAAGAGTTATAAGACCCCAGAGAGAAAGTACCGCCAACATATGGTCACCGTACATAATATCCTCACGGAAGTCGATACCGCCCTGAACACAAACCTGATTGAAACGGTCATAATGCTTAACTGTAAGGTCTGCATAGCCTTTTTCAAGAAGCTCGTCATAGGTTTTCTGCCAGATACCCTTTTCGCCTGTTAAATGCATTGTAACACGTAAATACATAAGCATCTGACCTGCGTTAAGGCAAGCATCCGCCCATCCCATGGGTGTGTTGAAATATTCAAGATTCCACTTTGCCCATGTGGTGTAACCACCGTGTGCTTCACGAAGCGCAAAGTTATTTTTAATCATATGAGTTGTGGTGTTGACCGCCGCAGTTTTTAAGAGTTCATCGTACTCCGGGTCTTCCCTGCCCAAAAATTCATGAGCAACAAGAAGGTGCATATACTGATGCGTAATTTCGTCACTACTTGTGTCGCCCTTGTAGATGATATCTGTATCCTCATAACCGTCGCAGGTATAAAGTTTGCGGAGTCTTTCGGGAATGGGGGCATCCGCTTTTACCTCAAGGCCAACCATCTTTTTGTTTCTTGAGTCGGTTGTGTTAATACAAGAAGCGGTTGCGCCGTTTTTCTTATAAAAAAGACCATCATCCGGAACAGGCTCGTCTTTAGTAAGGTAAGTTCTTGCAACGAAGCCGTCACCTCTGCCAGAAATGTACATAAGCATAAGGGTTGCTTCACTGGCTCTCATTGCAACACGTCTTGCCTCGATTGTTTCGTCAGCAAGGTCACCCAATTCTCTCTTAAGAGTTGCGTAACGGAAAATTTCACCCATTGCATAAGCTGCGGAGAAACTACCGTCGTTATCGGAATGTCCGTAAGGAAGAATTGATTTAAGATTACCTGCTTCAGAAAGCTTCTTCTGACTTACCATTGAGTGACGCTGAACATAGGTAAGAGTTTCATCAAGAAGTCTGTATGATTTTTCCTCCATGGTCATAAGCACCATATCAATATGGGTTGCGCCATTATCTGTAAGCACCCATACGCCATCCTTATCATCGGGTACAAGTGAGCTTACATTATTATCAAGAAGGTCGCGACGTGCGGCAAAATGCATTACAACGTCTGTAAGGCTTTCTGCGTTGGGATTATAACGTGTTACGCCGCCTTTCCCACCGTACCACATAACACCATTAGCGGTTTCGCAAAAACAACAATAATCCTTTTTACGAAGGGGTAAGGGATACTTAAAATCAGAAAGGTCGGGTTTCTGGGGGTTGACTTCTAAAAGTGATTTCGGCACTTCTATGTCATATTTTTTGAAGTGGCTTATAACCCTTGTTAACTGAGGGTATAATTTAATTGCCTCTGCCATAGAACTACTCCTTTTTCATTACAAATTTTTACATCTTAAATTTTACCAAATACCCATAAAAAGTGCAATACAAAACCACAATATATATGTAATATTTTTTACAAAAAGCAAAAAATAAAGTTTTTTTGAAATATATATTGGAATATACGCAAGATAGTGTTATAATGCTTTTGTCTGTTCAAAATCAGACACAGAAAAATAAAGGTTGAGAAGGTCTTGCAAACCGGCAAGACGCTGCTTCTTCCATCTTTATGTTCGACAAGTTTCCCAAAAATAGCAAATGATTAAGAAGGTTTTGCAAACCGGTAAGACGCTGCTTTAGTCAGAAAGGAAAATGACCATGAACACTAACGCTTTTGAAAAACACGAATCCGAGGTACGCTCATACTGCCGTAATTTCCCCGCAGTATTCACCAAAGCAAAGGACTCAATAATCTTCGCCGAGGACGGCAAAGAATACATTGACTTTTTCTGCGGTGCGGGTGCTCTTAACTACGGCCACAACAACGACTATATCAAAAAGCAGATTATTGAATATCTTGAAAGTGACGGTATTATTCACTCCCTCGATATGTTCACATCTGCTAAAAGAGATTTCATTGAATTTTTCTACGAAAAAATCCTTGAACCTCGCGGATTTGATTATAAAATCCAGTTCCCTGGCCCCACAGGTACAAACGCGGTAGAAGCCGCACTTAAACTTGACCGTAAGGTTAAAAAGAGAAATAATATTTTCGCATTTATGGGTGCTTTCCACGGTATGACACTCGGCTCACTCTCAATGACCACCGACCGTGATTCACGCGAAGGTGCAGGGGTTGTGCTTACAGACGTAACCCATATCCCCGCCCCCTATATGTTCCCCGATTTCGACGTTTTAAACTATATGCAGACCCTTATTGATGACGACCATTCGGGCGTTTCAAAGCCTGCAGCAGTTTTCATCGAACCCGTTCAGGCAGACGGTGGCATCCACGTTTTCAGTAAAGAATTTTTACAGGGTCTTCGCGATTTCTGTACTCGTAACGATATTCTTCTCGTTTGTGATGATATTCAGGTAGGCTCTGCACGAACAGGCTACTACTTCTCATTTGAACGTGCAGGTATCACCCCCGATATTGTTACTCTTTCAAAGTCCATCGGCGGTTACGGTATGCCCTTCGCCCTTGTTCTTTTCAAACCCGAGCTTGACGTGTGGAAGCCCGGTGAACACAATGGTACTTTCCGCGGAAGTCAGCTTTCAATGGTTGCCGCAAAAGCTGGTCTTCAGCTTATGCTCGACCTGAATGTTGAAGATAAAGTTAAACGTCAGGGTGCAATTATTGAAGAATATCTTAACAAGGTTGCAGACCTTCACGAGGGCTTTGACGTAAGAGGCATCGGCTTTATGTGGGGTGTTGACTGCAACAAGGTTAAGCCCGACGCAGTTTCAAGAGCAATTGTAAAAGAATGCTTTGAAAACGGTCTTATTGTTGAAAGAGCCGGCAGAAATAACGACGTCGTTAAGCTTATGCCCTGCCTTTTAGCAGACGACGAAACCCTCAAAAAAGGTCTTGAGATTTTCGTTAATGCAGTTAAGAAAGTAATTGATACACTTTAAAAAACAAAAAAGAGTTGCCGACTAACGGCAACTCTTTTTTAATACAAAATCAAGAGGAAACTCCTCATTCCTAACTAAACACAACCGCACCTGAGTGCGGTTGTTTTTATCATTCAAGTTCAATTCTTTCGTAAACTATACCCTCTCGCTGGTGGGTAAAGGTTATATGTAAAACGTTTCCGTCCACTACAATAGCGGGGTATGAGAATTCGTGGTCACCCGTGGTGGCTTCGCATTTGAAGATTTCTTC
>JAZRFO010000030.1:0-4207 GCA_045643685.1 Acutalibacteraceae bacterium | reverse complement strand
AACAATTCCTACATACGCAACCTTTGCGGCTTTACTTGCTCCCATTATCGCAATTGTACTTGCACTTATAACTAAAGAGGTTTACTCCTCACTTGTTATCGGTATAATTGTTGGTGGTGCTATTTACGCAGGCGGTAACTTTGAGGGTACACTTACTCACGTAGTGCAGGACGGATTTATTGCAAGTATCTCTGACTCCTGGAACGTAGGTATTATCATATTCCTTATTCTCTTAGGTGCAATTGTTGCTATGATGAACAAAGCAGGTGGTTCCGCCGCATTCGGCAGATGGGCTGCTTCACACATCAAAACAAGAGTTGGCGCTCAGCTTGCCACAATCGGACTTGGTGTTCTTATTTTCATCGACGACTATTTCAACTGCCTTACAGTTGGTTCAGTTATGCGCCCCGTTACAGACGCTAACAAAATTTCACGTGCAAAGCTTTCATACCTTATTGACGCTACTGCTGCACCCATTTGTATTATTGCTCCTATTTCATCATGGGCAGCTGCTGTTGCAGGTTTCGCAAGAGGTGCAGGTGCAGAAAGCGGTATCAAGCTCTTTATTGATGCTATCCCCTACAACTTCTATGCACTTCTTACCATCGTTATGATGATATTCCTTGCTATCACAGGTCTTAACTATGGTCCTATGAAAAAGCACGAAGCAAATGCACAGGAAAATGGCGACCTTTTCACAAGCGGTACAAAACAGGCTATTGAAGAAATGACAGTTAATGAAAAAGGTAAGGTTATTGACCTTATTTTCCCCATTATCGTTCTTATTGTTAGCTGTGTTATCGGTATGATTTACACAGGTGGTTTCTTCTCAGGCACTAACTTTGTTGATGCATTCTCAGGCAGTGATGCTTCTGTTGGTCTTGCATTAGGTGGATTTGTTTCAGTAATTATTATTGTTATTTACTTCCTTATCAGACGTGTTCTTAAGTTCAAGGACCTTATGGAATGTGTACCCGAAGGCTTCAAAGCTATGGTTCCTGCTATTATGATTCTTGCTTGTGCATGGACTCTTAAGGCTATGACAGACTCTCTCGGTGCAAAAATCTTCATTTCTCAGCTTGTTGAAGGTAGCGCAGGTGCATTACAGGCATTCCTTCCCGCTATTATCTTCCTTGTTGCAGTTGGTCTTTCATTTGCTACAGGTACATCATGGGGTACATTCGGTATTCTTATCCCCATCGTACTTAGTGTATTCTCTGCAGATAACCCCCTTACAATCGTTTCAATTTCCGCTTGTATGGCAGGTGCTGTTTGCGGTGACCACTGCTCACCCATTTCGGATACAACAATTATGGCATCCGCAGGTGCTCAGTGTGACCATATTAACCACGTTTCAACCCAGTTGCCCTATGCATTAACTGTTGCAGGTGTTTCTGCAGTAAGCTACGTTATAGCAGGTTTCATCCCCAGTTGGTATATTGCACTTCCCATTTCATTGGTTCTTATGATTGGTACATTGGTTGTTATCACATTGGTTACTAAAAAGAAAAAAGCATAAAACACAAAACCGCTTGGCCGAAAGGTCAGGCGCTTTTTTATAATGCAAAATCGAAGGGCACTACGAGCCAATTGTAAATAATAATTTATATTTTCTTAACTAATCTTCAGTAATTTATGATATAATGTAAAAAAGAATATTTTACGGAGATGCTATGGATAAAAGCAGAAAAGATATAATTATAACTAATCTTAAAAAATTTAAAATAACTAATTTTCTTATGCTTACGGTGGCGGGTATCATCAATGCAATCGGTGTTACTATGTTCCTTAGCCCTGTTAAGCTTTATGATAGCGGTATTTCGGGAACTTCAATGTTATTGGCAAAGGTAACCCCCGAATTTTTTACTCTTTCAATTTTTCTTTTAATATTAAATATTCCCCTTTTCCTTTACGGACTTAAAAAACAGGGTGTTCATTTTACGGTCTACGCCATATACACGGTTGGCATATATTCCCTCTCTGCCTGGCTTATTACGGATATTTTACCCGTAGATGTTAACATAGCCTCGCCCCTTGCAGGTACGGACCTTTTATTATGTGCCCTTTTCGGTGGTGCAATTTCCGGTATCGGTAGCGGTATTGCCATCCGTTTTGGCGGTGCTATGGATGGTATTGAAGTTATGGCGGTAGTTTTCGCTAAAAAAATCGGTGTCACCGTTGGTAGCTTCGTGATGGTTTATAACATTATTTTGTACGTTATCTGCGGTATTGTATTAAAAAGCTGGATTTTACCCCTTTACTCAATCGTAGCATACGGTGCGGCACTTAAAACCGTTGACTATATCGTTGAAGGCTTTGACAGAGCAAAATGTGCTATGATAGTTACTACCAAGCCTGAAGATATTTGCTATATACTCTCGGAGGTTTTTGAAAGCGGTTCAACTAAAATTGAAGTCCGTGGCGGATACTCAAACAGAGAAAAAACTATGGTTTATTTTATTGTAAACAGGTTTCAGGTTGCAAAATTAAAAGAAATAGTACACGAGGTTGACCCCGCTGCATACATCACCATAAGCGAAGTAGCAGACGTATTTACCTCAGAACATCAGGATAAGAAAGAATGATCTTCTAAAAGTGGTTTGTTTTATCTTACAAAAGAATAACCGTAAGAGAACTACCCACCACCATATTTATGCCCTTCGGTGCGATATGTTTCGCAAAGCGAAAGGAGAATACAATCGGCACGAAGTGCCCCTCAATTCCTCATTCCTAATTCCTCATTCCTAATTTAAAAATGCCCTTGCTTTTGTGAAGCAAGAGCATTTTTCTTATTTCATTGTATTTTTAAGAAAATCAACTGCGGCGCGGATATCAACCTCGGGTTTGTCGCCAACCTCACGTTCAATAGTAAGGAAACCGTTGTAACCAATTTCTTCAAGGGCTGCAAGGTATTTGGGGAAATCTACGCTACCTTCACCAAGAGGAACTTCAATGAATGAATCGTCAGTAACAATAACATCCTTCTTAATTCCATATACAATTTCGGGGTCGCGGTAGAAAATCTGTTTACCGTCCTTTGCGTGGGTGTGAACAATGTATTTTTTAAGGTTATGTACTGCACCAACAGGGTCGTCACCTGTTACCATAACAAGGTTAGCGGGGTCAAGGTTAACACCAACACCTGTGGAATTAAGGCTATCAAGGAAGCCTTTGAGAACTGCGCTTGTTTCGGGACCTGTTTCAACGGCAAAGTGTGCATCAATTGAATCTGCATACTCTGCAAGTTCGTGACAAGCCTCCTGCATAATTTTGTATCTGTCATGGTTGGGGTCGGAGGGTACAACACCGATATGAGTTGTAACGATATCTGTTTCAAGCTCTTTAGCAAGGTCGAGGATTCTCTTGGATTTTTCCACTCTTGCCTCGTTAAGGTCCTTGTGGATAAATCCGCCACCGCCTAAGTCACCGCAAAGAGCAGAAATAACAAGACCGTTTGATTTTACAAGGTCAAGAAATTCTTTTCTTTTAGCGCCAACAAGGTTTTCGGGAGCCATTTCACCGCTTGTAGCGTAAACCTGAATACCCTGTGCACCGCATTCAGCGGCTTTTTTAACTGATGAAGGAATATCAGTTCTGAAAGAGTTGATTATAATACCAATAGGAAACTGTTTCATAATAATACCTCTGTTTTTTTATTTTTAAGATTCAAACGAATCATAATAAACTTATTTTCTGCCCTTAATTTTATCCCAATATTCTTTTGCGGCTTGTTCCTGTTTATTATCGCCGTAAAAATAATACTGTTTGTTCTTAAGCACATCGGGTAAATACTGTTGCTCAACCCAACGGTTGGGATAATCGTGGGGGTACATATAAAATTGACCTTTAACAGCCGCATCATCACCGTCATAATGCATATTCTGAAGTTGACGGGGTATGGGACCGCTTTTTCCTTTTTTAAGGTCGTCCATCGCCTCAATAACCGCATTATGGGCGGTATTGGACTTAGGTGAGTTACAAACTAAAATAACCGCATCTGCAAGGGGAAGTCGGGCTTCAGGCATACCAACCTGTAAGGCGATATCCGTTGCCGCCTTAACAATGGGTAAAATCATAGGATAGGCAAGACCAACATCCTCTGCAGCACACACAAGAAGCCTTCTTATGGCAGATGTCATATCCCCTGCTTCAAGAAGTCGTGAAAGATAGTGAATAGCCGCGTCGGGGTCGGAGCCTCTCATTGATT
>JAZRFO010000029.1:0-7791 GCA_045643685.1 Acutalibacteraceae bacterium | reverse complement strand
GGCTTCAACTACTGTTTCGCTATTTACCTGTATCTTAATGGTAATTGCTTTGACCTCTGTGATATCATCTGGGGATATTTTATAGGTTTTAAAGGTTGCCTCGTCAATATGCTCGTTGTATTCTGTAAGAGTAATATCCTTGGTTTCGGTTACTGTGCAGGTAAATACGTAGTTTTCACCATATTTGGTTTCGTAAATACCGGGCGTTTTTTTGCTTTGTGTGTTCTCGTTTTCATTCGTAACTTCCTCGGTGCCTGTAAGCTTGTTGGCGTAGGTGTTTATATTGGCTACAAGTACCGAAAACATTATTTCTTCGGTCATATATCTGTCGCCGAAAACTTCCTGGCGCACTTCAAGGAGTTTTGCGAAATATTTTATATAAAATGTATTGTATTTATCCCAACCGTGAAGCTCCGTCATAAGTTGTATATAATATGGGAACATCCTGTCATTAACTTCATTTGCAAGGGTGCCGTCGTCGGTTTTGGTTTTTTCACCCATATATCTTTCGTTGTTAAGACCTTGAAGCTTTCGTGTATCCATACCTGCCTGATAATGGCTTTCGGCATAAATTATGGGGTATATATAATTTTCGCGGACATAATCTTCATATTTATAATTCTTACAAAGGAGAGTATAATTATAAGCCGTATAACCGTCACCGCGGTTTACTATGGTTTCGGTGAAAGTTAGCGCAACCTTTTCGGGGTCAAGGGCTTTGGCGTTATTTTTATAATTAATCCCACAAATTGAAAGGATGATTGCCGACACAAGAAAGAATGCGACAAGGATAATTTTTGCTTTTTGGGTTTCTCGCCTTTTTGCCATATTGTCGCCTCCTTGAACATTATAGGGTAATTATATCACGAAAATTTTGGTTTTACAATTCTAACGGTGTGTGATATAATCGTAAAAAAATATTTATGAGGTATGTTTTATGAAATTGATGATAGCATCCGATATTCACGGCTCACTTAAATATTGCCGTCAGTTGGTTGAAAAATATGAGGCGGAAAAGTGTGATAAGCTTATCCTTTTAGGTGATGTGCTTTATCACGGTCCCCGTAATGATTTGCCCGAGGAGTATAATCCCAAGGGAGTTATTGCGCTCCTTAATGGTATGGCGGAGGAAATTCTCTGTGTGCGCGGTAACTGTGAGGCCGAGGTTGATGATATGGTGCTTGATTTTAACGTGCTTGCAGAGTACGCCATACTCTACCACGGTAAAAGAATGATTTTCCTCACCCACGGTCACAAATTCAATCCTCAAAATCCACCCAAACTTAAAAAGGGCGACATTCTCTTTAACGGTCACACCCACGTGAGCAAAATTGAGGAGTTCGAGGGCTTCACATACTGTAACCCCGGCTCAGTTTCTATTCCTAAGGAGAACACACCAAGAGGTTATATGGTTGTGGATGATAATTCAATAACTCACAAGACACTTGATGGAGAAGTAGTTGGGGAGAAACTCCTTTAATTACGCATTACGAATTTTAAAAACCGCTTGACTTACGTCAAGCGGTTTTTGTATGCCATTTCCATTGTTTTTGAAAGTGCTACTGCATCGTCGATGCCGTAGGGGATAGTGCCGTTTGTTTCAATTGCATCCACCCATACAGATATGGGTTTGGGTAAATCACGGGGAACATTGGGGAATACCCAACCGTCACCCACGTTGTAACAGACTTTATTTAAAAAGCCACCTGCAAGGATTGTGCCTTTGTCACCAACAATTTCAAGCTCAAAGGGATTGTTGGGGGCAACGAAACCTGTTTCGCTGACACCGATTGCACCGTTTTTGTAGGTGAGTACGGTTACTGCGTTATCTTCAACGGATTTTACACGGACGTTTGTGAATGCAGAACTTGCTTTTTCGGGTTCGCCCAATAACCAGTTGAGTATGTACATTGAGTGAGCACCCAAATCCATCATAGCACCACCGCCACAGGTTTTGGGGTCGTAGAATGTTTCGGGGAGCCATCCTGCAAGAGTACCGTTATGGGCATTTCTCATACGGCAATAGTTAACCTCGCCTACAAGCCCCGAATCAACTGCGTCCTTTATCCACAAAAAGTCGCCTTTTGCACGCCAAGGGAAGGAAATGCAGAATTTTACACCCGTTTTCTTGACGGATTCTGCCACATCAAGGGCATCTGCCTCGGTAAAACAAAGAACCTTTTCGGTGAAAATATGTTTGCCCGCTTCGGCGGCTTTTTTTATTATATCGTGGTGCAAATCTGTGGAAGTGCAGACCATAACCGCGTCTACGTCGTCTCTTTTTAAAAGCTCGTCGTAATCTGCCACAAATTCGCAATTGAAGGCATCTGCCTGTTCCTTGCCCTTTGCGGTATCGTTATCCCAGAGGGTGGTTATTTTGCAAAGGGGATTGTTTTCAATCTCCTTTGCATATCCGTGAAAATGCACGTGCCACGTGCCGACCAATGCTACGTTAATCATAATGTTACCTCTTATTGAAGCTTGATTTCCTGACAAACATTACCTGTAAGAGCGTTACTTACGTTGTCGGGCTGATGTCCGCCTGCATAAAGTACGATTTCGCCATCGGGGTTAACTCTGCTACCGTCTTCAAGAACGGCTTTTAGCCAGTAAGCGTCGATATCCATTGTAATGGTTGCTTCTTCACCTGCTTCAAGCTCGGTGGTTTTTACTGCACAAAGCTGATAGTGGGGTGTGTAAGTTCTGCTATCTTTGTATGAAGCATAAATCTGTGAGATTTCTTTTGCTTTCATTGAGCCTGTATTTTTAAGATTAAGGCTTACTGTGATAATATCATCGGTTTTGTTGATAACTTTGAAATCTGAATAATCAAAGCTTGTGTATGAAAGACCGAAGCCGAAGGGGTAGAGTGCATCGCCGTCAATATAGCGGTATGTTCTGCCCTTCATACTGTAATCTTCAAAATCAGGTATATCGTGGTTGCCGTTGTAAATTGTAACGGGTAATTTACCACTGGGTGAGAATTCACCTGCCATAAGTCTTGCGGCAGCAAGTCCGCCCAATGAACCGGGGTACCATGCGTGAATAATTGCTTTTGCATGGTTTCTTACCTTCTCACCAACGTCAATGGAACTACCGCACATAAGCACAACAATAACATTGTCACATACATCGCAAACTGCATCTGCCAATTTCTGCTGAGTTGCAGGAAGGAAAAGACTTCTCTTGTCGCCACAAGCGGTGTAATCGTCATCAAAGCCTGTATCTTCACCCTCAACTGAACAGTCAAGACCAAGGGCAAGGATTGTGATGTCTGCTTCGGAAGCGGCGGCAATACCGTCACTCAACAAGTTGTTAAAACCACTCCAGTGGTTAAGCTGTTCAAAGCAATAGTTACAACCCTTTTCAACGCTTATATCTGCATTTTTGAACACTTCTCGTACACCGTCTGCCACAGGATAGTATTTTGAAGCGTAAGCGTTGTAGTTACCCTCAAGAGCAGTTACGGAAAGAGCGTTGGGTCCAACAACTGCAATGCGTTTGTCGGTGTTTTTATCAAGGGGAAGGAAATTTTCCTTGTTTTCGAGAAGAACGAGACACTGCTCTGCGGCAGTCATATTAAGTTCCTTGTGCTCTTTACAGTCAAGTTTTGAATAGGGAATATCGGAATAAGGTCTTACCTCTTCAAATTCGCCTAAAAGGAAACGAATCATATAAAGTCTTTCTGCGGCTGCGGTGATATCCTCCTCTGTAACAAGGTCTTCTTCGTATGCGTCAATAAGTGCATCGTAGGTTTCGCCACAGTTAAGGTCGCAGGTACGTTTAAGTGAAATGGCGGCTGCCTCTGCCTTTGTTTCGGTGAATTTATGCCATGTGTAAATATTCTTTAATGCACCACAGTCGGAAACGTAGTAACCGTCAAATCCCCAACGTTTTCTGAGAATGTCGGTAACTAAGTATGAGTGTGCACAACAGGGCTCGTCGTTTGTACGGTTGTAAGCGCCCATAACACCGATAACCTTACCTTCTTTTACGGTCTTCTCGAAAGCGGGAAGATATGTTTCAAAAAGGTCGTGCTCGTTTGTGATAGCATTGAAACTATGACGTGTTTTTTCGGGACCTGAGTGAACTGCGTAATGCTTTGAACAAGCACCGCCCTTTAAGAATTCTCCGTCGCCCTGAATACCTTTAACAAAAGATGTACCGAGGACGGATGTAAGGAAGGGGTCCTCGCCAAAGGTCTCCTGACCACGTCCCCAACGGGGATCACGGAAAATATTGATGTTGGGAGCCCAGTATGTAATGCCTTTGAAAATATCAAAGTCGTTATACTCAACGTGTTTGTTGTATTTAATTCTGCCTTCGGTAGAAATTACGTCGGCAATTTTTTCAATAAGAACGGGGTCAAAGGTTGCCGCCATAGCAATGGTATGGGGGAACACGGTGGCAGTTCCGCTTCGTGCAACACCATGTGCACCTTCGTTCCACCAGTTGTAAGCCTTGATGCCAAGACGTTCAATAGCGGGAGAATTGTATAAAAGCTGAGAAATTTTTTCCTCAGGGGTCATTTTTGCAACAAGTTCTTTTGCTTTTTGCTTCGCTTCGTTTTTGGTCATTGGGAAAACTCCTTTTATCAGTGTATATAGTATTAAATATAAACTAAATACAAAGGGTAGTCAAGAAAGTTTAGGTTGTGAAAAGTGATAATTTTTTTAGCTGAAATATGTATAAAAAAACAACAAGCCGCATTTTTGCGACTTGTTGTTTTTGGCTTTATGAAACAGTTTTATATTAACTCCGAAGTCCTTTTCAGCGATTAATATGGGTGAAAAGGATGTTCGGAGATATAAGCGGTTGAGTATGCAGGATTACTGCATTTCTCTGAGAAGACCGTCAAGCTCGATAATCTTGAGAAGCTTCTTCCAGGAGAAGCCCTTTGTTTCTTCAATCTCCTTAATGAGATTAATTCTGATTTCGTTGTAGTTTACCATTTGTATGGGACTCCTTTCCTTTAATTTGTGAGTTCATTATAACAAATTTTTCGAAAAAGTCAAGACATTATGCACAAACAAGCGATTGACAACTTGTGCATAATGCACAAATGGTAGTGTTGAGAAACTGTTTGGGAGTTACACAAATTGATTTTTGTTGCGTGAAATTAATTGTATAAAATGCACAAACAACTCTGCGGAGTTTGTGACATTATGACGAAGAAGTGAACTTGTTAACATTTTGGTCAAAAAAAGTTTGTGAATGTTTTTTGAAAGAATAACCCCGAAAATTTTCATTTCGGGGTTAAAAGTTTATTTTTCTTCGTGGTATTCTTGCTCGGTGTTTACATCCCATATACGGGATTTAGAAAGGTTACTGTCCTTTATACAGTTTACCGCTTCAATGGCTGTGAGCATTGAGTGGTCCATATTGTTGTAACGGTGCATACCGTTTCTGCCGATACAATAAAGGTTGTTGATGCCGTCAAGATACTCTCGTACTTTGTGGAATTCACTGTAGGTGCCAAAATACGCGGGATACGCCTTTTTGACTTTTATGCGAACTGTGTCCTTAACGTCTTCTTTATTGATAATGCCGATTTTTTGGAGTTCATCCAATGCGAAATTCGTGAACTCTCTGTCAGTCATATTCCAATATTCGTCACCCTCGTTACAGAAATATTCAAGACCCACCCACACGGTGTTTTCAGGGTCTTTTACCATATAGGGTGACCAATTGTTGAATATCTGAAGTCTGCCTAATTTAACGTCCCTTTCCTGAATGTAAATCCAACAGTCGGGGACTATGTTGCCGAGGGTTTTATGCTTGGTTTTATTTTCAAGAAGAAGTCTGTCAACAAGTACACCAACTGTCATAAAATCCCTGTAAGGAAGATTTAAGGCAACGTCTTTTACTGTGTTGGGAACTTCCTCACCCATACCATCTACGAGGTCTTTTACGGGCATTGTTGAGATGTAGTAATCTGCAGTATATTCAACAAATCCTTCAGACGTTTCCACGCCGATTGACTTTATATTTTTGTCCTCAAGGGTAATGGTTTTTACACAGTTTCTGTGTAAAATTTTACCGCCAAGTTTTTCAACTTCACCTGCCAGAGCTTCCCATAACTGACCGGGTCCCTTTTTGGGGTAGTAGAACTGCTCAATAAGTGAGGTTTCTGTGTCCTCACTTTTCTTGAAAGGCTTTGCAAGAACATTTATAACGGCTTTTGTAAGAGAAAGCCCCTTAACTCTTTGTGCGCCCCAGTCAGCGGCAATGTATTTGGGATTTATACCCCAGAGTTTCTCGGTGTAATCCTCAAAAAACATCTCGTAAAGGGGTCTGCCGAAGCGGTTGATATAAAAGTTTTCGAGTGAGGTTTCCTCCCTTTTTGAAACACAGGATTTAAGATATCCCATACCTGCTTTGAAGGTACGTGAAAAGCCCATATTTATAAAGGTTTCAGGCTTTAATGAAATAGGGTAGTCGAAGAATTTTCTTAAATAATAAATTCTTGAAACCCGGTTTCTCAAAAGTAAAACTTTCTCATCGGTTTCAGGGTCAGGACCGCCCGGATTAAGGTCTTTTTCGGTGCCTGTTTTTATATCGTCAAAGGAGGGTGCACCCTGTAAAGGCATAAGCTCCTGCCATATTTCATTTACTTTTTCATTTTTTGAAAAGAAACGGTGACCACCTATATCCATACGGTTGCCATTATGCTCTGCCGTACGTGAAATACCGCCTGTAAACTCACTTTCTTCAAGCACAAGAGGGAGAATATCGGTGGTTTTTAAAAGCTCGTAAGCTGCTGTAAGACCCGCAGGTCCCGCACCGATAATTATAGCGGTTTTTTTAGACATCATATCACTCCTTTATAAGAGTTCTCTGTAGAAAAGTCCGTTGGTTTTTAAACCGGGGATGTTTTCATTATTGCAAAATGCTTCGTAAATACGGGCGCATTCCTCGGGAGTTTCGGTGGTGAAATACAAAACATCGAAATCCACGCAGGTGAATTTTTTATCACCCACGTAAAGGGGTACGCTGTTGTGTAAAACGGAATATTTTTTATCACGGCAAAGCAGAGGAAATTTAACGCCCTTACGGTCTGTGAGGTAGGATTTTCCTTTACAGTTACCGCAACCCGATTCGCTTTTTTGCGGACAAGCACGCATAAGCATAAGGGGTAAATGACCATAGATATAAATGCCTCGGGGAAGGTCTGTGCCGAGATTTTTGATTGTTTTTTCCGTGTTTTCAAAGGAAATTACACTGTCCTTAAGTCCTTGTGATTTGTAAAATTCAAGGGCGTGGGTGTTGGTAATATTAAGTCCGTGTGTGCCGTGAATTGTGAAATTAGCTTCTTTAAGAAGCTTTATTCCGCCAATATTACCAGTTGAGCCGTGAGTAATACCCATAGCTTTGAGAAGGTTTAATTTTTCTTTTAAATTCTTCTCGTCGTGAGGGTAAATAAGCTCGGGTAATTCGGCAATTATTCCGTGTGAAATTTTAGTTGTTTCTGCCTCATTTTTTAGTATTTCATCAATTGGCAGAATTATGAACTCCATATTGTTAAAAATTTCCGAGTACTGAGAGAATTTTTCCAATCTCCCCCTTGTTTTTGCCCTTTGCAGTGGGTAGTAGGGTGGAATTTTTTCTGGCGTAACATCGTTGATTTTGCGTGTGTTTTCAGTAATAAGTTCCTCTAAATTCTCGATCCCATTTCGACGTAAAGCGTTAAGGGATGAAGCGGAAAGCGTAAGGTTATCTTCGTTAAAAAACTCTATATTTTCTGCATGAAAAGAGGTGTTTCCCAACTTGCTCAAATTTCGCTCGGCAATC